>NZ_AP026869.1 GCF_026000115.1 Aureispira anguillae | reverse complement strand
AAGTAAATAAACTCATTAAAAATTGAAATAAATTTTACTTAGATAAAGATACGAGTTTTTTTACTCTAAAAGCACCTTTTATTGGAAAAGTTTATGAGAAAGTAAAAGAGTAAAGAAAAGGACCCTTTTTATGAACTTTACTCTTAAAATGCAAAAACTCAAAATTGCGACTTGGATATGTTCAAAAAACTGGTTCATAAAATCTAAGTTTAATTTTTCAATTTAAAATAAGTTTTGTAAACTTGTACCATGAAATTTGGATACGCAAGAGTCAGTACAAAAGATCAAAGTTTAGATTTGCAGATTGATGCCTTGAAAAAGACAGGCTGTAAAAAGATTTTCCATGAAGTTGTCAGTGGTGCTAAAACTGAACGGATAGAGTTAGACAGACTTCTTTCTCAATTACGGAAAGGAGATATTTTGATTATTTGGAAATTGGATCGATTGGGACGCTCGCTCAAACATCTTGTTCAATTGGTCCATGAATTAAATGAAAAAGGAATCGGACTCCAAAGTATCAATGATCCAATTGATACAACTACCTCTCAAGGTCGACTAGTTTTTAATATTTTTGCTTCACTTGCTGAATTTGAAAGAGACATTATCCGGGAACGCACCCAAGCTGGACTCAAAGCTGCTAGAGCTAGAGGGCGAGTAGGTGGAAGACCTAAAGGTTTATCAGAAAAAGCACAACAAAAAGCTATTGCTGCTGAAGCCCTTTATAAAGCAGAGAAATTAAGTATTGTAGAAATTTGCAAAAACCTTTCTATTAGTAAGGCGACTCTCTATAAATACCTTCGCCATCAAGAAGTAGAAATTAATGGTTTCCGTAAGCGGAAATAGCATAAATACTCATTAATTTACAACAACTTGCATAACACCAACAGGGAATTTTGTAGCTATAATTGCCATATCTTATAAAAAAATGACAAGCATCCAAAACAAGAGTTTATAATTTACATTATGCTAATTAGAGGTTATTCCTTTCTCTTTATTCAGCAAAAATTTAATCCTTAATATTGTTCCTTTTGTGGGCTTTTTTACTACCAAGAACTCACCTTCTAGTAGCGATACAAAAGTTTCAATACGTTTTAGACCTCCACTTTTTTTAACTTCTTGAGTTATTCCTTTTCCATTATCTTCTATGATCAAATTGTAAAAAAAGGGTGCTTCTTGGTCTTGAATGCAGCTCAAATTAATCGTAGGAGTTTTTATATCTGGATTAAAAGCATGTTTTATGGCATTCATAATTCCTTCATGGGCAATTAGACAAATAATTTCTGCAGTACGATAATCCATCTCTAGATGCTCTAGAATGTCTAACTGGAAATTGATGGATGGTTCATTTAATTGAAAATTCTTAATTAATTTTTTTAAAATATCTGCCACATTGACTTTTGCCTCTTCTAAATCTTGGGCTGAAAGACCACTTAAAGCTTCATTAATATTATTAAAAATAAAGATTTTCTGTTGTAACTGATGTAGGAATCTATCCTTTGGGCTTCCTTTTTTTTCTTCGTAATTCTTTTTTCCTTTGCGCAGTTCTCTATTAATTAGCGCCCCTAAGACTGAAAAGTAATTTTTAATACGATGAATAGATTCTGCATAAACTTCTTTGAGTAGGTGGTTTAATCCAGTTACTTTTCCGTAAGCTTGTTGTAATGCCTCTTCTTTTTCCTTTAAGATGTTTTTTTGTTTGTATAAACGAACTAATACGGTAGTCAGAATAAGTACAAAGCCAATTAGAATGATTGATAACACTAACCAGTAAAATACACTTTCACGCGTTTTTTCTATCTCCAATTGAGCTCTAGTGTTTGCTTCTTCTACCAAGCTAATACGAGCAATAAATTCAGCTTCTCGACCTTGAACAGAGAGCAATGAATCCTCTAAAATTTGCAATTCCGCTGAATAATCTTCTGCATTCTCACAATCCTGGATTGAAAAAAAGTTAGTAATAAGCTCTTGATAAATTTTAATCTGCAGAGGTAAATTCCCTTGAAACGAAGCCATTTGTTTTGCATTATCTAAATAGTCTATTGCAAAGTCCGTTGAACCTTGTTCTGCAAAGAGCAAACCTAATTGATAATAAGCTTGGCTCAGCCCATAAGCATTGCCTGACTCCAAAAAACGTAGCCGAGCTGTATCTAGATACTCTCGGGCTGAAAAAATATCGCTATTGTCTTTATAAAAACAGCCTAAATGATAAGCAAAACTTCCTACTGCATTGTCGGTCCCTTGTCGTTGAGCAAATTCAAATCCTTGACTTAAAGCCTCTTCCTGCTCCGCATAATTATTTTCTTTTTGGGCAATTTGAAACAAATAATAATAAACATCTAGTAACTGTTTCGAATTTGCTCTTACATCAGCATAAGCACCTAAATTTGCTCTAGCTGAATCCAATGATGCTCTGTTGAACAAGTCCAAAGCCCTATAATAACTTTGTTCTGAATCATCTTGCGTTTTTAAGAAAGATGGGCTGATTGGAGATAGACTTAAAGCATCTACATCCACTAATCTATGAATCAGATGTTGATTAAACTTAAGAAAGCCTTTGTCCTCAATCGAGGATGTATTAACGAGCTGACGAAAACAAGACAAACCAAAATCTAAGTAGTTCCTTTCCCAATAATAATGACCAATATAATACAATAACCAAGCATTCAACTCTTTGTCTTCAATTCTTGATTGATAATAGTCCCATTTTTCCTCAACAGAGAGTTCTTTGGGTGCAATAGATCCTGTTTCTTGTCCTAAGAGGCTAAAGAGTTTTTTATGATTTAATTGTTGAATTAAATAGTTGCCTTCCTCTTTTATTTTATCTATTGCTATAGTAGGTAGGTTTACATTTATCCTGACAGGCGGAGCATAAGCAGAACTTCTAGCACTCCGCCCAGCTCTGCAAGTAAAAAAATAGGCTCCTGACTGTGATAAGTTTAAAGGAATGATATGCTCAGGTTTTCCTTTTCGAAAAACATCTGATTGATTGTACAAAACTGTTTCATTGGTATAATTCCAGTCGTTTTCATTACAAATGAAACCATTAATTGGAGTGAAAGGATATTTAGAAGTATCATTAGATACCTGCAGGCGTATTGCCCAAGCAGCACTATCCCTATTTTCTACTAGAACAAAAACATTTTCCTTATCGACAGATAAGGACTTATTGGGATATATAATTTGAGGTTCTGCCAAGGTGAAAATGTTCCCTCCACAGAATTGTGCATCAGCAGTAATACACTGTATTACAAGCAGAATAACGACCAACCAACTATAATTATCCTTCATTTATTTTGCCTTTGTTATATTGAAATAATCCAACAATTTTTTATTCGTTACTCTTATGATGCTTTTGTCACTCATAATTATCTGTGCTTGGTCGATAATGTTCTCTACATAATTCAAATTAATCAATGCAGCATTACTAGCCCGTTTTATAAACCATGGGTTTACAAATGATTCAAACTTTTTGAGTGTTGTTGATAAGCAATAACAATCTTGTTCTTCAACCGGCACATGACCAAAACGATTTATGCTCTGGTTTATAGTCTTCAAAAAAACTCTGTTTTTGCTAGATCGGATCCAAACAATATCGCCTTGCATTATTTTCGATTTACCAAAATTACCCTTATCTTCAACTAGCTTAAACTTTTCATTTTCAATAGGTATGAGCTTATTCTTTTTTATAAAAATAGAGTCCGTTAACGGTTTAGGAAAGGCTCTAAAGTTGCCTTGTTTGGAATAGTTAAAAAAGGCTAATTCTATTATTGGCAATAGAACTCTGATATCATAAGGTTTGGGGAGGTAGCTATTAGGCTCTGCAACAAAAGCAGCTTCTTTAATCCGACCGTCATTATTAGATGTAAGATAAATAAAGGGAATTTGTATATGGTCTTTTATATATGAGGCAACTTCTATTCCTGCCTCATAATCATTCCCAATCCTAATATCCAGAATTGCTAAGTCAAATTTGATTGCATTTAATTTGATAAACGCATCTTGTTTATTAAAAACACTAAGGACCTCAAAATTTAACTCCTCTAACTCTTCTTCTAAATTACTAGAGACATAAGGATCATCTTCTAACAATAGGATTTTATACTTTTTATTCATATTACAAAGATATTTAATAGTAAAAATAATTATATCATATGATTTTGAAACAGTTTCAGCTTATAATTTTGAGTAATCTGTTGTTATTCTTACTCTCATTAAACTACTATCCCCAATACTCCATCCCTTCTAGTTTTAAATTGGAACAACGCGGTAATGCGGTGAAACTGTACAAACGTACTGACAAGTATGGCAAAAAAGAATGGCTTCAAAGTATTGATTTAAGTGCTGGGGCGAAGGTGCTCCTTATATTGGAAAATAAAATCGACGGTCAACACCATTTACCTGACCCAACCTTCCAACGAAAGGACCTCTCTGATATTTGGAAACGGGTAAAAAGGCAATATCCTGGTATATTTTCACTCTCTAGTGGTGCTTTTTTCGGTTGGTTTACGGAGACCACCGCGAGGCTTCCCTTTCCTATTAAAATCAATTCTAAAATCGAAAGCTGTGGTTTTGGCGATAACAAATACAATAAAATGATGTTGATACTTAATCGAAAAAGTGCAGTCCTAAAACCGTATAATTCCAATTCAACCCAGTATAATGATGTCAGCAATCAATTACCGCGTTCTCCCAATGTCTTAGTAGGTCTAGAACCTCTCTGCAATAAAGATGGTTGGGGGAGCAGAAGGGTCGGTAGAACTTACATTGCAATCAAAGACAGCCCGCTAAAAGGCTCTTCTAGGGGCGATGGCATCCACGAAAGTATTCTAATATATCATGGTCATTGTACAGAAAAGGAAGCTTATCAAACGCTCATGTCTTGTGGCGCTTCGAAAATAATGATGCTCTGCGGAGATGCTATGAGTCAATTAATTTGTCAAGATCAGTCTTATAGAAAAACAGCAGAAAAGCTGCCCCAAACCATTGCTGTGATTGAGGCAACTTCCTTTGCATTGAATTAAGAGCATGTTTAATTTACTTTTTCCACCTTAAAGGTATGGACCGCTTCATCTTCAATATTGATAATCAATCTCAATAAATAAATACCCGTAGGTAGCTCTTCCAAACTAAGTTTTTGGGTAGTACTTCCTTTGGGCATTGTTCGAATAGAAATCAATTTGCCTGATTCATCCATTAATTCTAATTGAGCATCTGTAGTCAATGCTGTGCATTGAATGGTCACCACATCCTTAGTAGGATTAGGGAAGACAATAATCGGATTAACGTGGTTCCCCAACAGTTCTACTACTCTAATTTTGGAGTAGGAGAAGCTTCCGTCAAGGTCTACACATTTCAGTCGATAATAATTGTGCCCAATAATTGGGTTTTCGTGTAAGAAACTATAAGCCTGTTGACTCGTAGAATTCCCCACGGCTTTGACCTCTCCTACTTTAGAAAAAGTGGCTCCTCCGTTTTTGCTCCACTCCACCTCAAAATGACTGCCATTTAATTCTGTCTTGGTCACCCAGTAGGTGTTGATGGTCAAATATTCTATTCCTTTCTCTGCCTCGAATTCAAACAACTCAATTGGCAGTAGAGGGAACCTTGTTTTGGTAATACGATTCCCATTGGGTTGATAGCTGTATTCAATAATATTTCCATTAGGATATTCTATTCTTGTTACTCGGTTTAGCATATCGTAGGTGTATACAATTGTATTTGATTGCCCCAACAGTGAATTATCAATCGTAAACAAAAAAGCTAATCCTATAACTATCTTCAAAAAAAGTTTAACGCACATATTTGAATTTATTATCTAGCGAGTGAAAAAATCTTATTAATTGTTCTTTAGGTAATTTTTCTTGATAAATCGATACTTTTATAACATCTCCTTTAGAATTACGCACTACATTTCCTACCCATAAACCTTCTTTGTAATATTCCCATAAAATTAACAGTGGTATATAACGACTCTCACATCTACTACAACTAGCAGCATAATTGCTCGCTATATTTCTTCCTATTTGATTATTCAAGAAATCAACAGTCCTATCTGCATCATGAATATTGTAAAAAACTCTCTGACTTAAATCTGCTTCACTTTCAGGAAAAGATTCATGGACATTACCAACCTCCAACGCTACTTCTTTTCCTCTACTCATTGTAATAAGACCTTGCCAAACAGCATGACGCATAGCATTCACTTGTCGAAGCATATAATAACCAGCTTCTTCTTTGGTAAAGGAATAATTATATTCTAATACCCCTCCTAACAATGAAATCTTAATAGCTTGATGTCTTAAATAGTCTGCTATTGATGCATTAACTGGATTATTCGCTGCGTATTGCAGCTCCTTTATTGACACTCCAGCGGCGCTATGTACTTTCTCTTCTACTTCTTCGCTATACAAACCATTAACATCCACAAAAACCAAAGGATTATTCAAGCCATAAACATATCGGTTCATGGTTTGATTATTTGTAGGATTCCAAGGATAAGGATCTTGAGAGAGGAAACGCCCAGAAGAAGCGTCATGCCAACGCTGGCGAACGTAGTAGATATTTCCAAACTGATGCAACACTCCAAAAGCACCTCTCCATGTAAAAGGCTGTTGAGTGCTTCCTGTATGTTGCATATCTTCACCATCATTTCCATATACATAAGTATCTGTTATAACGCCGTTGGTATCGGTTAATGCAACTACATTCCCAAGAGCATCGCTAAGATAGAATAGCTTCTGCCCGGTCATTTCATCTTTGCGACTTACCAACAAACCATTGGCCCAAACGTAACTTGCCAAAAGAGTACCCGCAGAATCTGCCTCTGCAACAATTCTAGGCAAGGCATAAGCATAGTTCCAGATATAATGTTTAGTAACACCATTATCGACTTGTTTCACCAAGAAGTTTCCTGCATCATAAACATTTTGAATGGCTCTTGAACCAATCTGCATAGAAACCATTCGGTTTTTGGAATCATAGGTCGCTGTAACCATCGATCCTAGCCCATCAGGAAAGGTCAATAAACGACCTAAAGCATCCGAAGTGTATACGCCATTGCTCTGAGCATCGTTCGCGAGATAAGTATATGATTCTGATAAAGTCCCCGAAGGACTATAGATGAATGCAGAAGGCTTAAATTCATCTAATACATTCCCTAGGACGGCTCTATTAAAATGTTGGTAAAACAGGGTATCTCCATTGTTATCTTCATATACCAGGCTTGCTAAGAAACCATCCATTCTATATTCAAAATGCTTCTTAATACCATTTGGAAAATCAAATTGATTTGGAAAACCCGCTGCATCTTGTGTTGTCGTATAAACATCATTGTCTGCATCTTGTGTTGTCTGTTCTTGACCAAGGCTGTTATAGGTTTTACTGATGGTCTGCCCATTGATATCCAAAGTATCAGGCAATCCTAAATCATTTATGCTATAATTAACTGTATAGCCATTTTGGTCAGAGATAGAAGTTGTTTCATAATTGGCGTTCATTGCAAAACTCATCGTCCCGTCAGGAGTTGTAATTGAGAGGATGGCTCCGTTGGCATCTAAAGTATAGTTTTCATAAAATCCATTCGTCCAGCTACGGCTTGTTAGGTAGTTATCTAAATTGTATGCACGCGTTTCGACCACTCCATTAGCAAAAGTAATTGTAACTGGATTCCCGATATTGTCATAAGTAATATTCGTTGCATTTCCTAGTGGATCTGTTATACTTGTAACTTCTCCTGTCATTGAATCTAAGCCATTCGTAGTCGTATTAGTATTGGGATTCGTAATATCTAAGACTTCACCATTCAAGTTGACATTATACGTGCTATTAGCAAGACCAGCATGAGAAACACTTGTCAATTTTCCCATCTCATTCAACGTAAAAGTAGTTTCCGTACCAGCCGCATTCTTAGTTTTATAAACACGCCCCAATTGATCTCTAATCAGAGAATCGACTTTGCCTAAATTATCACTATAAGCAATCAAATAACCATCCTTATCATAAGCATAAGACAAGTTATAACCATTGGGGAAGTCTGTCCCAGTTAAAAGACCTCTTGAACTATAAGTATTGGTTACGGTTCCATTAATAGTAGTGGAAGTTGCAACATTGCCACGAGCAGTATAGGTATATTCTATATATCCGCCGCCAGGATAATCAATACGCGTAATTTGATCATATAGATTCCTTGAAATGGAAACTGTTCTACTCATTGGATCCGTTACAGAAACAACTTGGTCCTTATTATCATAGGTATAGTAGGTATAGAGACCAGCCCTATCTCTTACAGAAATCAAGTTGCCATTGGCATCATAAGCAAATTCTGTATAAAGCCCAGATGGGCTAGTTATTCTAAGAATATTTCCATAGTTGTCATAGGTGTAATTGGTCGTTCTAGTATTTCGATCTGTGATGGACACTACCCTACCAATGGCATCATAGCTTATGCTGATATTACCTGTAGTAGTATTAATCAGTGTAATGTCTCCTTGGAGCGAATAGTTATAAGTCAAACTTCTGCCTTCTGCATCGGTTACTGTCGAGATCGATCCATTGGAATTTCGTGTCAAGGTAATTTGACCGGTATTAGGCAAATTAACAGTTGTCAAATTACCATTAGCATCATAGCTAAGCCCTGTTGTAAACCCTAGATTATTAATAATATTACTTGGTCGGTTCAGGGAAGTAAAGCTGCTTTGAACTTGTTTACCCATTGAACTCAAAGAATTCACTAAGTTACCTTTTGAATCATAGTCCAATTGTATGGAGTCTCCCTTTTGGTTATAATAAACTGCCAACAAATGGTTTTTATTATATTTCATCTGTTGAGAATATCCGAGTTCATCCACTTCTTCAATCAAATTCCAATTCGCATCATAATAGTAAACTCTACTGTTTCCTAACGGATTCGTAACCGTAGTTGCTCTTAGAACAGGCGTATCATAGCTAAGATTCCACTCTCCACCATCTGCCATTATCTGTTTGGTTACTCGTCCTTGAGCATCATAAGTGTTTTTGATAAAATCAATGCTTCTAGGGTCCTCAATTTCCAGTAAACGATGATTAGCATCATAGGTATAATTGAAGTTATTGCTTCTCGTGTTCCTCACTTGAATAAGGTTGTCATTTGAATAAGTGAAGCTAACGGAATGACCTAATTGGTTGTTAACAGACAATAGTTTTCCAGAACCGTTATAATTAAAATTAAGGACTCGCCCTCCTGGAGCGGTAACGCTTGCCAAATTATTGCCTGTATACACCAAAGAAAATACATTTCCATTCAAATCTGTGACACTTAACAATTTACCATCGCTAGCAAAAAAATAGGTTTCTCCAGACTGTCTTTCCAGCAAATAGTTTCCGCTACCATTCTTGATTAAGGTGTCCAATGCGCCAGCATACGAAGGCAATATTTTAGGGGAAGAACCACCATACTCTGTAAAATAAATTCTATTGCCATTGGCAAACTCAATGTACATATCTCCTGTAGGCGAATGGATTTTTTCTAGTTTAGTGTCCCACGAATGCGTCCATCCATACCCCATAGACTGATTATTCAGATGTTTCGATGAATAATAAATATCAAGATTGAGTTCCGAATTCAAGGCAGACACCTCCATCAAATTGTGCTGATACTTAAACTCACCTGTAGCCGAATTAACAGGATCAGCAACATATGAAACATTACGCGACATTTCTACGGGTCTAGGGTTAGTATAATCTGGATAAATATTCAAATGAGTAGTAATAGAGGCCGTACATCCCAGGTTACCTACCGAGTGAATAATTTCGAAGGTCCCTCTTTCTGTTGCTAAGAATGTAGGACTCGCACTAGTTGTATTAGACACCGTTCCCGACGGAGAAGTTGCTTGCCAATTGTGATTTCCTGTAGATACAGGTTGCAATGTAATCGTTTGACCGACTTTTGCTAATCCAGCGACAGTATAGGATGGATCTGGGGTTGAGATGATGGTTAAAGTGGCTGAATTGGATGTTACTGTGCCGCAAGAATTTGATACCTGGTATACATACGTTCCCTGATTGGCTTGGGTTGGATTATTTATAGTCAGGGTATTCGACGTCACACCTAAACTATTGCCATTAAACGTCCAGACTCCTGATCCATTACTTACATTACAGGTAAAAGAGGCGACAGGAGCTCCTGAACAAATCGTCTTAGAAGCGGGATGGGAAGTAATGATAGGAGGGCTTCCTTTGTATCCATTGTTACTTCTATAGGACGAAGAGCAAGAACTATTATTTGCTCTCACTTCATAAGGAGTAGAGCTTGTGCTTGCTGAATAATCAGACCAAGATGTACCAGAAACTGTTGCTACAACGCTGCCATTTCTACGAACAGTATAAGAAGTAGCACCACTCACATACCCCCAAGTTACATAGACTCGATTACAGTAGGTTCCGTCAGAAGCGCTAACATAAGAAGGCGGAGACAATGAATTTAAAACCGTTAAGGTTCTTTGGTAGGTATAACGCGGATAACAAGTTCCTTTTCCTTCTACTTTACAACGAATATAAAATGTTCCTGTTGTTCCAGGAGTAAAGGAATAAGTAGAAGAAGTCGCTCCTGAGATATTATACCAATTGGATCCAGACTTAATCTGCCATTGATATTGCAAACTCATTCCGTTTGCTCCTACAGTAAAGCTGGCAACTTGTCCCAAACATACACTAACATTCGACGGCTGACTATATATCGACGTTGGGGTAACATAAAACGATTTTCTAGCGGTATATCTAGAATGGTTGGAGGTAGTACCAACTCTTGCGATAACGTAAGTGGTTCCAGATGGTAATGGGTTGGCCAAAGTCAAAACGTAATAATTGGTTCCATAAATAGCCGTCTTATTACTATTATGATACAAATAACCTCCAGAAATCGATCCCGTATAATTCATATTTGAGAGATTGCAATAAACTCCAGTAACGTTATTATAATTACCTCCTGTGAATACTTGAAAACGCAAAGATTTAGGAGAAGTCGTTACATTCGTGTATACTCTAACAACAAGTGTCGTACAATTAGCTACCGTCACAGTATAAATAGTTGGCGTGCTAAGCGGTGAAGAAGGGAGTGAACAGGAATTTTGAGCATTAACCATGCTACTCCACGAGAAAAAGATACTAATTGGAATTAACTGAGCAGCAAGATAAAAGCCCTTTTGCCTCGTTAATAAATACCCAATGAGTAGTGCAATTGACAAAATCATAATCATTAGTTTTTAAATAAACAATTTGAAAATCAACTACTCGAATGGCTATCCGCCTTATGTCTCTTCTTTCTCCTTACAAAAACTTTGTCCAAGATTATTTTTTCGTATATTAAAAAAGTAGACCAAGAGCTTCAAAAATGAACGTCACTCAAGTAATTATTTTAAAATTACTGACAGAAAAGGCTAAAACTTCTAGATTGAATAGCGGCTGGTAGAAAAAAAAAGCCCCAAAACAACCACAAACAACTGTTTATCAAATACTTAACACTTAAATATTTTCAGTCTTTTTCATTCAATTATGGACAAAAAAGAAAAACTAGAATGCATCATTCAGCTTTTATCAGAGCAACATCGTAAGGCTTTCAAAGCCTATCTAAAGTCAAAAAATCTAAAAAAATTTTATACAGCAGCCCTAGCGTCCTTTATCAGACATGGAGGAAAGATTAATAAGTTAGATTTGAAGAAAAACAGCTCTCAATATTGTTATAATCAACTTATTGAAAGTTTTTATAATTTTTCATTAAACGAGCTTTCCGACAAATCATTATTAGAGGTTCAGTCTAACATTTTGAAACAGTATTCTGAAAATCCGTTGATATGGGATGTCCGTAAACAGTATGCAGAGTCATTAAAAACACCACAATCAGTAGAAGACTATCACAGAAGTTTTGAAGTAAACAATGCTAGCTATTTTTCATCGCTCGATGAAACAAAATCAACGTTTGAGAGCATTGAAAGATTTTCGGATGCGGAGCTGCATTTAGACATTTATTATGCCATTCAAAAGCTCAGATTAACTTTGGAAAAAATTAGTCGAAGCTATCGACTTCAGACAACAAGCCCCTCAGCAATCCTTTCTAAGCACTCTGTTAATATTGCTCATATAAATCTTACTCAGCATCCATTACTTGCATTTTATCATGCTCTGTATACCATAATTCATACTTATCATCAGCAGGGAAACTACCTAGAATCTTTATTAGAAGAAGCGAAGCAAGGGTTGTCTTCATCTCGATTGGAACAAGAGCATAAAGAATTTGGGCTTATGACTTTAATTAATTTTTTCAATACTCAACGCCCTTCAGATTTTGATGCTGAAATTCAGCAGCTATATATAATTGCACATAAGCAAGGGCTCTTATTTCAAAAAGGAGATACAATCTATTTTAGCGATATTGCCAACATTATTTCTTCTTGTATTAATACTAAAGACCTGCCTTTTTTAAAAATCACCGAAGAGCAATACATCCCTTATGCTCATCATCAAGAATGTCTGAATTACTTATGTAAAGTTGCTCAATTATTCCTTTCTAAGAAATGGACAGCTTTGGGGGAGCAGCTAGAGCAGCCCTCTCCCCTTCCACCAAAAGAGCAACGCCCCTACTATTTGGTTCAATTACATGTTATAAAAATCAAAGCTGCTGTTGAGTCTTACTTAGAGGAAATGGATTATATATATGAGACTGAAATAGATGTACTCATTTCAAGCTATCTAAGGTTAATTAATCGAAATACAGGTCAAAATTTACTTCCTGATTATTTCAAACAAAAGAAGCTGAACCTTCAAAAACAAATAACAGCTCTTGTAAAAACCTTTGGCAATATATCGAAGAAAGATCAATTAAGGAATACACATGATTGGTACAAAAAAGTACCTAAAGATACTTTATATTATAAGTGGCTAACCGAAATTTATCAAACACTTATAGATAAACTAAAATAAAACCTGCCAAAATAAAATACTTATTTGTTGGCAGGCTATTATCTATTACTAAGTAATACTGACTAAAAAATCTTGCGAGACTTGTTCGCCTCCAGCTAAAGTTACGATGGTATAATCACCTGTTTTCCACCCTTCTATTGAGACATCCATTTGTAATTCAGAAGATTCGTTGGAATAGACTAAACCTTCTGAACTATTATAAATTTTAACTTGAAGAGGTGTAGAAGTTTCTTGATGGATTTCTATAGATGCGTACCCCAAAACAATTGTTCTAATTCCCCCTTCTATGAAAGAAGAGGAGTAGGCATAATCCGATGAATAAGCGGGATTTGCATTTGTTGGATTAAACTCAATACATACCATAGCTAACGCTATAACAAACAATTTGACATTCATAGTAATAATATTTGAAAGTTAAATTGGTGTTGTGGCCACGTTACCAAGGAAATAGTTCTATGTGAATTCAATACAAATATAGAGCGCTCATAGGTCGCTTACCTATAGCGTCCTATTATTCATAGAATTCGTCTTGTCTTTGTTTGATATCGTCTTGTGTTCGTAAAAGGGAAGGATTTCTATATCGTTAGTTGAGGTGCGGAAAGTAGTGAGTGGAAAACAAAGAAGCCTCAATTGACTTAGCCTTTCAACTTAATTCTACTTAATAATCAACCTATTACACAACAATTATGTAGATTTAATTTTCAAATTAATCTTTTCTGTCTTTTAATAACTCGAGACAAGCGTCTATCTTTATATAAAGTTCAATTATATATCTCTAACATTTAATGGTACTCCTCAATGAGACTCGATATGCGAAAAACAACTGCAAGCCTAATCATCAAGTACATCCCATTTAAGCTACTTTGGGGTATAATTTTGCTTGGAACGATCCCTACTATTGCTCAAGTTCCCACGGGATACACATTAACAAAAGAAGCTTCTGGTGTTAAATTATACCATAATTCATTGGAAGGTTATGTCCACATCATCGATTTGTCCAAAGGAGCAAAACTAGAATCCATGTTAGGAAACGAAGATGGTAAGCTTTATACGAACACTATAAGCTATAACAAATATAAGAAGCGGAATCTTGACGAATTTTGGCAAGATTTAAGGGCAGAGCAAGGAAGCCATGCCTTTTCAATCGTAAATGGTAGCTTTTATGGTCTCGATACTTCAAGTGCTGCGGCTATGTCCTTTCCCGTAAAACACAGAGGAGCAGTTAAAACAATAGGTTTTGGAAATAACGAACCCTTTCTAAAGTCCATGCTAAAAATTGAACATGATCGGGCTCAAATTATAGATTATAATGGGTCAAATCCCAGTGTCATTGAATCTGATTCCGCTTCTAATATCATTGTTGGGTTAAAAATCGGACAAAAGAATCCATTAATACCTCTAAGAAGGACCTATATCGGAGTTGGAGGCAATTGGAGTGAAGATGGATATTCCCAAATTTATATTTTGACCAGCGTCAATTTAACAGCCTCAAGGGCAGAGAATATTCTACAAGATTTTGGCACTATTCACGCAATGGCATTTGATGGTCATTGGTCGACACAGGTTTGTTTAGAAGGGCTTTCTATGTATTCAATAGATCGCCCAGTGCCTCATGCGATTAGCATTATTGCAGCTCCAGCGGATAAAACATGCACCATTCAAAACAATGATGTATTGCCTATTTGTGGAACAACAACAAACTGCGATAGTTCTATTTATATAGGAGGTGTAATTCAAGCAACAGCTGCAATTGATGGGGATCAAATCATCTTTGAAATTTCTAAATGTAATGGTACGCTATTTAGTGCTGATGGACCGTTTTATATCCGTCAAGATATTTGCAATAGTAATGAAAACTATTTAGTAGGTGGTACCTACCAGGCAGGACAACATAGTTTCATAGCAAAAGCCGACATCCCCAATCATTTTGAATCTTCGTGTAAAACATATTATGTCACAATTAATCCAGGTGCCAAATATACAACAGGAGGAATCAAAATTTGCCTACAGTCCATTGGAAGCCATTTATCTGATGTTGCATCAATACTTGGTGATACAACAAATGTCTCAAATCATTATCTCAACACCCCACTTGAGGTAAAATTAATCCCTAACCCTACCGATGGGGACTTTTCTGTCTCTGTAAAAAACGCTACAAAGACTATAGAATTAGAACTATTTAACAACATGGGGCTGCGGCTTTTTAGAAAAGAACTACCTGCGGGAGAATCACTTTTTACTTTTGATAATACAATAAATCTTTCCCCTGGTGTCTATTGGGTCTTATTAACAGAAAATCATATTCCTTTGCAAAGGAGAAAATTGATAGTTAAGTGATTATAACTTTTATTGAATAAGATTATGTTTTTTGGCTGTCACGAGAATCTGTAATTCTACTGTCTTCTTGTGCTGGGGCAGGAGAGCATAAAAAACCGTGGGGCACTTGTTGCTAGAGTTGGAATATAGTTATGAATTCCGTAACTTGAAAAAGGAAAACTTTTAGGGTGTGGAATCAACTTTTAGTGGCAAAATATATCAAGTCAAAATTCATTTGCTTGGAGCTAGTCCAATGGTTTGGCGCAGACTCTTGTTAAGAGATGATACTAACCTTGCAGATTTGCATGGAATTATTCAATTAGTAATGGGATGGGAAAAATTTCATTTGCATTGTTTTAAGTTACATGGTAAATCATATGGACTTTCTTATTCTGGTGCAGGAGGATGGTTTTCTGGCTCTGCGAAAGAAACATTGCTAAGAGATTTTAAATTACGCTGTAAAGACAAATTCAAATACACCTATAACTACTTTGCCAATTGGGAAGTTCAAATTAGGCTTGAAAAAATCTTAGACTCCAATAAAAGGCAGCAATATCCATTTTGCAAGGCGGGAAACAATGCAAGACCGATTGAAGAAGTTCAAAATATGGATGAATTAAATGAAAAAGGAATTGGACTCCAAAGTATCAATGATCCAATTGATACTACTACTTCTCAAGGTCGACTAGTTTTTAATATTTTTGCTTCACTTGCCGAATTTGAAAGAGACATTATTCGGGAACGCACACAAGCTGGTCTCAAAGCTGCCAGAGCAAGAGGGCAAATTGGTGGAAGACCAAAAGGCTATTGCTGCTGAAGCCCTTTATAAAGCAGAGAAATTAAGTATTGTAGAAATTTGCAAAAACCTTTCTATCAGTAAAGCGACTCTCTATAAATACTTGAGATATCAAGGAGTAGAAATTAATGGTTTCCATAAACGAAAATAGTATAACTTTTTGATTTCAATGCGTATCAATTTAATTTCCCCTGATCTCTGACTCGTTTTACAATTTGTCTAATAGCTGTACAACTTACTTTATTCCCTATTGGGTATCCATCAATGTACATTAAATAGAATTCCCAAGCTTGTCAGCTATTTTCAATTTGCAAAATAAATTATACATATAAAAATTTAAAAACTAAATAGGGAGATTCAGTAGTAAAACAAATGTGTTTATTTTGGCACTTCTAATACTTGTTTCACAACAAAAGTATTGAATATAAGTCTATTAAGAGCTTATAGACATACCTAAACACAATCAGAAATAATCTGTTGTTGAATTTCAAAAAAGCCATTACCCCGCTTTTGAAGCAAAATCTTTAAAAGCGGGGTACGAATTAAAATGCCCAAAGTAGGTCTCATGGGTAAAAAACAATAACATTTAATTTAAAACACTAATCAACAATTATTTACACGTTACGATAAGTGTTAAATTATATTTTTTATTTTACTCCTGAATGCCCCTAAATAATCCTAATTCAAAATTATTTTCAAATTTACTTTTTCACAAATCGATAATAGCTGCAAGTTTGTTCTTCCTGTTTTTTAATAATTTTTTATTTAATTTAACGAACTTGGAGGTACCGTAATATTAACTTGTTGTCTTAAAGCTTTAATCCATTCCTGTATGTTCTTTTCCATATCTTTGATTTCTTGCTTTAAATCTGGCTTAGAAACTTTCATGTTTTTTAAATCTTCAATATCATTCTGTAACTTCTCCAGTGCTTCTTTTAATAAAGATATTTCTGTTTTTTGAACAAAATTAATAGCCTCTATTTTTTCTTTTAGCTTTTTATGTTCTGTCCTAATGATATTTAATTGATCGTTTATTTCATTTCTTAAGAGAAGAATATCTTCTCTATTCTTCTTTATAGCATTACTTTTTCTTTGAGGATCAATATATATCTTACATATTATTTCATGTGTTGTACCAAGTGTAGAGAGACGACTATTTATACCAAACGAGTAATTAACTTCAAAGAAATTGTTCATTTCAACACCAAATAAAGCACTCCCCACAGCATTTGCTTTTTTCTCTTCTAGTGATTCATTATTTTTCCAAGCTACACCCAAGCCAGCTCCTACTGAAAATCTAGTAAAACGCAATGCTTTTGTAACCGTTTTTTTATCGTTATTTTTATCAAAGTTTTGAATTTGATAAATAACATTTAATCGAATATCATATGGATTTTCTGTCAGTGGGACTACAGGAATATTGGTAACGACTGCAATATCTAATTCATGAATATTTTTACTAATTTCTTTTGGTAAAAGCGCTTGTCTAACATAAAAAGAAAGCATTAGTGGTTTTTGAAAAGAAGTGGTATTTATGTTGTTGTTTCCATATAAAAAAGATCCTACTCTACTACTTTTAGAGGTAATCAGATAAGGAATAGTCATCCCTATCCGAAGTTTTTTATGTCGAAAAGCAACTGCCATTGCTAGATGAAAAGCCAGTTGGCTCTGAATACTATTCAAAACAAGTGGATCATTTGTTGCCTTTACACTCGCTCTTGAAAAATCTATTCTATTCTCTAAAAAACCTACTCCCAATCCCAACCTAAATTCAGATTTTATCTTTGGAAAAGGAAATTCATAGTTAAATGTAAGTTGTCCTCTTGTTTCTTTAATTAAGAAGTGTTTCTCTTGCCTAAAAAATGCTCCTAAAGCAATTTTTTTATTAGGGAAAGGTACCTCTAATATTGCACTAATAGTTTGAGGAGCCTCAGGCATTGCAACCCAATAATCTGATAAACTTGCTGAAATATTGATTGTAGTATCATTAACTAAACCAATTAAAGCAGGATTTAGAACTGATGGAGTAATCCAATAATGATTAGTTGCTGCATCATGCTGCCCAAAGAGATTGGTTGAATAAATACTTACAAAAATAAGGGTATATACAATGTATCGTTTCATAAGGATTAATTTTAAGACTTATTTCGGAGTAGCATAATGCCCCCTTTTTGTTCAAAAGTATCTGATTTAATATAGTAATAATAAGCTCCTGTTGGTGCTTTCTGAGCACTTCCTTGATATGTACCATCCCATTCGTTGAAGGAATAATCACTGGTCTGCCAAACTATCACTCCTGATTTATCGAAGATTTGTACGAAATGATCATCTAAGTTTTGAATAAAGTCGATAGAAAAAGTCTCATTTACGCCATCACCATTCGGGGTAAAAGTATTATAGACCATAACACCTGAACGTTTTTTTACTGTCAAATACAATGTATCTGTATTAGAACATCCCAACGCATTTGTTCCCTCTAATTCAATTGGAAAAATATTAGGACTTAATTGACCATTCAGATCAACAGGAGAAAGCTCAGTAACAGCACTATAAGGATTAAGAATATTTATTACTGAAGCTGATGATTTCCATTCATAGAAACTCGCTCCTAAAGCACGAAGCATCAAAGATTCTCCTTCCTCTATCGTAGTATCCGAAGAAATGCTTAATACAGGTAGAGAATGTACTTCTATATTCATGGAACTTGATTCAGAAGTACAACCATTCTTTGAAGCAATAACCTTATATATTCCTGCATCAGTATTAGTAGCTGAGCTTATTAATGTATCTGCTCCCAAAAAAGTATTTCCTTGGGGATCGGTCCATGTATAAGTTGTATTTGCATTGGCTCCTTGTACAAATAAATCTAATACTTCACCTGCACAAACAGGACTCGAAGTAGCAAGTGTAGGGCTTACTGGTTTGGGTAAAACAAGAACACTAATTAATGTATCATTTGAACATCCCGTACCATTTTCTTGAACATTAAAATTATAATTTCCAGTATGAATACTACTAATCGTGGCACTAATAGTTGTATCCACTGATTCACTATTAAATCCGTTTGGTCCAGTCCAACTCCCCACAAAAACAGTTGATATATTAGACGTTAAATTCACGGTTTCGCCTTCACAAACTATATATGGATTCGGCACAAAGAATTGCCCTACAGAAGGCAAACCATTAACCATGACTTGAATAGTATCAAACGAAGTGCAACCGTTCTTTGAAACTGCTACGATATATGTAGACTGTCCTTGATCCAAGTTATGAATTGTATTACTTTGTTCTGTAGAAGTATAAGCATTATTACTTACCCAGTAATAAGTTGCTCCGTTTAAAGCTGTCGCATCTAACAAAAGTGGATCGCCCAAGCAAATCGGAGAATTACTAATTGCAACTGCTACTGGTGGAGTATATACTGTAATATTTTGGGTTGCAACTTCCGAAGAACAGGTGTTGACAATGGCAATTACCGAAACTATTCCTTGATGGGTAGAATCTACAACAAAACTTAAGGTGTTAGTGCTTGACGTTGTTGTACTGTTAGGGTACGACCATGTATAACTTGCATTACCAATTGGTGTAGCAGTAAGGATTAAGGAATCTCCTATGCATTGATCAAAATCTCCAATTATAGTAGGAGTCATAGGTTGTGGATGGATAAAGACAGAAAGTGTATCGTTATCTATACACCCCGTCAAATTATCTTGTGCAGATAAAATATAGTTCCCCTGATGTTGAACTATATTAACATTGTAGATTGTATCTTGCTGGAAATTAGATTGGAAACTGTTTGGTCCAGTCCAAGAAGTATTTACTCCTAATGCACTACTTCCTAACCCTAAGGTCAAATTATCACCTTCGCAAATGGGTGTATTACTTACTATTGATGGAACCGTTGGTAATGCGTTTGCAACTAATGAGATAGGAGTTACTGGTGACATACAACCATCAGGAGTTACCTCTTGTACATAATACGTTTGCGTCCCTAATAAGGTATCTGTAACAAAAATATTTCCAAGGCTTAATAAATAATTTGGTTGCCCATTTAAATCATCATACCACTGCAAAGCGCCATTCAGTTGTTGAGGAGTCCCCGTCAGAGTTGCTCGTTTTCCCAAGCAGTCATTAATAACGGTAGGGGCTACTGGACTCGGAATATTCTGTATACTAATTGTATTCGCTGCGACAATACTACTTCGGCAATCATGAATATAATTCACTATTCGAACATAAAATGTTGTTGCTGTCACTAATGGTGGCGTATTAAAGACATTGCCAACATGAAGTAAATTGTTCCCTCCTGCATCGGCAAACCAATGGGCAACCTCATTAGAATCTAAAAGTGTTGCATTAATTCCTAATTGTACGCTCTGACCAGTGCAGGCAGTTACAGGATTTGAAAGTGCTAGCACTGGAGCTGTTACAGAAACTGGTATAATTGTATGTTGCGTAGCAGGGCTTTCACATACACCATCTTTTACTGTTACATAGTAACTCACACCGCTATTCATAATTGGAGGTGTATTAAATTGCTGCCCTTGATATAAAACAGGACCACTTGGCGTCAATGGTGTCCCCGTAACTGTTCCATACCAATAAAATTGATAATTATTCGATGATATAATCGTTTGTGCATCTAAGAACACTTGCTCTCCAACGCATGCAGTTGTATTTCCGGTTATTTGTGGTGCACTAGGAATTTCATTAATCGTAATAACATTAGAGGATGGTACTGATACGTTTCCTGTACAAGGGCAGGTCAGCGATCCATCATCTACAATGGTAAATGTCGCATCATAATCTCCTGATGGTGCGTTTTGTACGGTATAAGTCGGTGCAATTGGATATACGATACCATTAGGAGTTCCTAAGTGGTATTCATCTACAATACAACCTCCTGGTAGATTGGGAATAACAATTGTAAACTCAATATCATTTCCCTCGCACAAGGTATTTGATGAATTATACGTCAATCCTGGTGTAATAGTACTGAGATTACATGGTTGAGCAAATGCTATTTGATGATACACTAAACAACATATAAAAAATAATATTCTCCGATAATATTGGACGTCTGTGCGCATAGATGTGTTTTCTTAGTCGTGAATAAATGTAAGTTTCTTATTATCTATTGGTTCTCCATCAATAAAAAGGATGTAGAAGTAAACACCTGATGGTAATTGATTACGATTTAGAGATAAGTCATTTTTGCCTTCTTGTAAGTCATTAAATTCATGAACAATACGCCCTTCCATATCAAAGACAATAATCTTGGCAGACGCTTTTATTTGAGGAATATAAGCGCCTATCCATGTTTTTGAGTTTGCGGGATTAGGAATATTCTGAAACAGAATGGCTCGTTCTATTTCCTCTTCTAATAGCATGTCTATGGTTGTTACTGTTTGTTCACAGCACATATCTTGTTGGTATTGCAATTCTTTGACTGTTTTTTGAAGTGCTTCTAACATTTTCTGTTGTGTTGCCAATTCCCCTTGTAATTGTTCTATTTCTTCCTTCTCTTCTGATTCTTGATTATTTACAGCTGCCCCCACAAGAGAAAACAACCCCAAATAATCCACAGATAATCCCCCTTCATCATCTTTGTAGACCAACTCAGGGAAGACCTTTTGAAGTTCTTGTGCAATAACACCGTATGATTGACGATCCGTTAACGCATATAGATATTGAACAAAGTTTACAGATTGCAACTTTCTGAGTACCCCTTCATTTATAGATTTGATATCTGATTTGAACTGCTTGTCTGACATCGCCAAATACAATCCCGCACGAGTAATACCATTCACATCTAAATCAAAAGAAGGGTTCACGCGAGAAATACCAACATTTCCTGTCGTTCCAGGACCAGAACTCTTTCCAACAAATAGTGTAGGTTGATCACTGTTAAAGCCAATTGCAAGACTATTGTTATAAGGATTACTTAGAGGAAAACTTGAACTAAAACCACGTCCAAGAACTGCGGCATTCCGACCACTTGTTTGTGTATAAATGCCTATATTAAGACATTCTTGTCCTATCGCTTCGTTATGGTGCCCAATAGTTATAGATTGATTACCAATAGACTGAGATTCGTAGCCTAAAGCAATGGCATGAGAACCATTTGCCGTACATTTTTCTCCTGCAACAAAGCTACTCATAGGACTATTTATTACATTATCTGCACCTAATGCGGTGTGCTGTATACCACTCACAATATTATTAGTACCTGCTACAGTATTAACCTGTCCAGAAACTGTATTCCCCTTGCCCAAAGATATAGACCAGCTTGCTGCTGGTGTAATTGTATTATTTTCTCCTATAGCAGCACTTGCGTAAGCATTTACCTGATTTCCTTTTCCTATAGCAACTGTATAAAGATTATTACTGGTATTAGACGATCCCAATGCGACACTACTCGTGCCTGTTGCATAATTCTTATCACCTAAAGCAATACTTGCCGTAGCAGATGCATGACTATTAATTCCCATAGCAACAGCCGCCATACCACTAGAAGAAACTTTAGTCCCCATTGCTACACTAAAAGGCTGCATGACCTGTACATTCGAACCTATCCCGATAGAATTGGAAGCATTCACATTCACATATTCTCCATAGGCAATAGAGAATTGACCATTGTTGACATTACTCCGCCCTCCCGTGAGTGTATACTTTGCTCTATTGAAATTACTTCGTCCTGATACAAGAGAAAAATCGCCCTTATTTCTATTGTCTAAACCACCAACCAAAGACTCATTCCCTTCATTGATAATATTCTGTCCCCAAACAAAAGTATTGTATGTAGTATTGCGATTCTTTGTTCCTCCCACTAGCGAAGCATACCCATTTGTATTCGTATTTTCCTGTCCTCCAATAATGGCATAAGGACTATTATCATTTTCATTCTCTCGTCCTGAAATAAAAGCTGTATGACTATTATTTTTATTGTTATTCTGCTCTCCTGTTATCAGCGTATTATTACTATTCTCATTTTGATTGTTTAGACCAGTCAGTAACACATGGCTTCCATTGGTATTCTGATTGCGTTCTCCGCCTAATAAACTTCCATTAGAGGCTCCTTGATTCTCATTCGATAAGCCATAAATAAAACTATATGCAGCTTCGTTAAGATTGCGCTGTCCCATTAGCAGACTACTTTCACCACCTATATTATTGATATTTCTTGATCCTCCAATAAGGCTATTATCAGCATTCGTAGCATTCGTATTTTGGCTTCCCAACATCCATACATTGATGGATTGATTTTCGTGTAAATTGCCCACACCACCTGAATTATTTCCTATATTGGTATTGTTTACTCCTGCCCATAAAGCATTAGCCCCAGAATTTTCCTGTCCTAACCCCAAAAGCGCTGAATTATCCCCACCTGTCAGATTATCATTACTTGTACCACCAACAATAGAATGTGGTGCTTGATTCGTATTCCCCTGACCAAAACCTACAGAATTGATAGCTTCGTTGTTGTTATTAGCTCCTCCGAAAATACTGTTATTGCCAAAAGTATTGGTATTATCCTGACCATACACAACTGCATTGGCTCCAGAGTTGTCATTTTCCTCTCCCGTTATAATAGAAGCTCGTCCCTGAACTTGATTGGTATTATTTAATCCTGAAAGAATACTTTGAGACGCCGTATTGTTATTTTCTTCTCCAAGCAATAAACTATTAATACCGCTATTCGTATTATTTAAACCCAATAGCCCTGCTCGTTCAGCTGTATTGTTGTTTTCCTCTCCCCATAGAGCAGAATAGTTACCAGCAGTAGTATTGCTATTAAGATAACCAGCTAATAAAACTCCAGCCGCGCCATTGGTATTTTCTTCTCCTCCTATAATCGTATTGATTCCTGTATTCGTATTGGTATCTCCAACGATCAATACATTTCTGCCAGTATTACTATTCGCAAAACCAGCCATTATAACCTGATCTCCAGTATTGTTATTATTTTGACCTCCAACACTTGATGATAAGCCATCTACGGTATTAAAAGCACCAAAAGTGACCCCATGCGATCGACTAATCGTATTACCACGTCCAACTACCAAAGTATTATTTCCTTGATTAACGGTATTTTCAAAACCTGCTATTAATGCATTCAAGGCAATAATCCCGTTTCCTTCTCCTACCACCCAACTATGTCCACCATTCAGATTATTCTGCAATCCAATTACACCTGATCCATTTCCATTTTGAACGGTGTTTTGCTGTCCTCCAACTAAAACTCCAAAGCCAGCTGCTTGGTTTTGATCACCATATCCTATTCCTCCTGTTGCGCTAACATCAAGTTGATTATTATCTCCTACTAGCATACTATAAGCAGCACTATTTTGATTGGAGGAACCACCACTAAGAGATGCTCTAGCAGAGGAATCAACCGTATTAAATGTTCCAACAATAAGTGTACTCCCCCCCGAATTGGTATTATCTTGTCCTCCATTCACAGAAGCGACCGCAGAGGACGAAATCATATTTCTAGATCCAACAACTGCACTACTTGCTGCTTGATGTTCGTTTGATGTCCCTCCTACCAAAGAAGCAGAGGCTGAAATTCTTATTTCATTATCATCTCCTGCACAAACACAGGAATTAGCTCTAATTGCATTATCACTCCCAAATCCTGCAGAATATAAAGCAGAGGCAGAAGCTATATTTCGGTTTCCTGTTAATAAAGAATAAGGTGCATTATTTTGATTGTATCGTCCCCATGTAAATGCGCTTTTAGAACTTGATGTGCCTATATTTTCTTGCCCCATTACAAGCCCATACTCTGAGCTGTTAAGATTTCCAAATCCTAGTGTTAAACCTCCAATTGCTCTACGAGTGGCTGTATTTTGCCATCCACCTGTAATACTCCTTGGTGCTCTGTTTATGTTAAGTTCTCCAATCGTAAGAGCAGCATAAGCAGAATCTAAAGCTTGATTCTGTAATCCACCAATTAAACTATAGGCTACATTCGCAATATTTAATCGACCATAACTTATCCCTGCTGAATCTTTTCCATAAATTGTATTTTCAAGCCCTACAACAATGCCAAAAGGAGCATGATTCAAATTATCTTGTCCTAAGGTCAACGATGACATAGAGGAATCCACGGTTATGTTTCGAATCCCAGCATGGATACTATTGGCTCCTCCATTTTCGTTTTCTTCTCCAATTGTAAATGAAGAGGGAGCAGTGCCTAAAACAACATTATTAAATCCCCCCAAAATGGAACGTTCTCCGCCAGGCGTATTGTCTAACCCAAAAGTTGTAGAATAAAGTACAGGATTATTCCATTGATTCCCCGTCGCTCCACCTGCTACTAAGGCTCCTCTTCCTGGAGTAAAAATTAAACGGTTCACTCCTACACCTAAAGGGAAGTTATTATCGACACCAGTAATAAGAAAAGTTCCATTATTGTGTAATAAAGCTCTAGGATTACATCCTCCTAATAGGTCAATATGAACTCTTTCATTTAAACAACTCAAATTATTATTGATAAAACGACCTCCATTGTTAACTATATTTCCACCAGCATTAATAATTGCACCTCCTGAATTAATAATATTTCCATTTGTATTATTTATTCCCCCTGCTCCAAAATTTATAATACTTCCATTATTATTTCTAATTCCTCCCGCACCATTATTAGTGATACTTCCTGAAAAAGTGAACAAGCCTCCTGTTCCAATAGAATTTGCAACTGTTGAACTTGTAGAGATTGAACAGTTAGAACAATTAGAACCTACAATAAACTGACCCAACACAAAATTACTTGCTAAAAAATAGCAAACTAGTGTACTTATATGTTTCATATCTATTCTTTTTATTCCTTTGATTTAATTACTCGTTTGCTTATCGCATAGTTTTTTCCTTTATGTAAAACATCAAACACAAAAACATAACTCGCTGCTACACTAACTTTTTGAGGAAGTAAGAAAGAAGTCCCTGAAGGAATTGATATTGCCTCCCAAACCAATCGTTGCCCAATTGCATCATAAATAGCATAAGATTGTATTTTTCCACCATTAATTTTTACACTAAACTGGTCACCACTATTCGGATTTGGAAATACCTCTATACTAACATCATTGGGTAGAGTGATCACATCAATCGGCGTACAGTTAAAAGAAAGTATAGTATCACAACCCAAACTATTGGTAACCATTACACTGTACAAACTATCAGGGAGACCATGAATCGTATCCGTTGTTGCTCCTGTACTCCACAAATACGTATAGGGTAAAAAGAGAGCATTCCCTGTCACGCCAACTTTCATAATGCAAGAAATGGAATCTATTATAGGTAAGTAAGATGCTATATTGGGGGTAAAGCTCACTGAAGGAATTGTTACAGATTGTGTGGCAGTACAACCATTAACATCTATTGCCGTCAAGCTATACGTTCCTGCACTAAGGCTATCTATAGAAAGTGTATTGGCTCCATTATCCCATGTAAATATCATGGTGGACGTATCCCCAAAAGCACTCATAAGTACAGAAGCATTACCGTATGCGCAGGTATCTGCTGCAATAGCCTGAATAGTCAAAGCAATGGCTGTAGTTGCTTGGATCGTATCTGTATGAACCAATACACAAACCTGTGGCGCTGCATTGTCAGTTATCGTTACTGTATAGATTCCTTGTGATAAACCAGATGCAGAAGCTGTCGTTGAACCATTTCCAGACCATGTGTAACTATAATTACCTGATCCACCCAAAGGCTGGACTTGCATCCTTCCAGTTGCCAAATTACAACTGTCATCAAAAATAGCCGTCTGCACGATAAGGGTATTATTAGTGCCTACTGTAGTGGTATTTGTTGTCGTACAGCCATTGGCATCTGTGATGGTAAGCGCATAAAAACCTGCACCAATATTGACAAGACTATCGCTTGTTTGTCCTGTTGACCATAGGTAATTTATAGTACCCGTTCCGCCTACAGCACTTGCGGTTATCTGCCCGTCCATTTGTCCGCAACTTGCGTCAATAATAGTAGTGGTTAACATTGGAGCAGCAAGATCATTAACAGTAAAGGTTTCTACACTTGAGCAAGTTCCATCGTTGACTGTTACAGTATAATTGCCTACAGCAAGATTGGATAGGGTATTTCCTGTATTTCCTGTATTCCATGACGTCGTGTAAGTTCCTATTCCACCTGTTGGGTTGATACTGATACTTCCATTGGATTGACTACAAGTAGCATCGGTTACGGTTGAGCCAATAGTGATGGAAGTATTCCCTGGAATGGTATTGACTAGGCTAGCTGTGCAACCATTTCCATCTGTTGCCGTAACGCTTACCACACCTGCTATAAGTCCACCAATATAACCTGTCGCTGTATTCTGACCATTTGACCACGTATAATTGACATTGCCACTACCACCTTGTGCACTAACCGATATTTGTCCAGTAGTACTTCCACAAAGAGCGGGACTTACCGCTAAGGTTTGCATCGACAATGGGGGATTGCTCTGTATCGTCACCTGATCACTTGCGGTACAGCCATTCGCATCTGTTGCTGTAACGGTATATACTTGTCCTCCAAGACTTCCTTGCAGCCCATTGACGCTATTCGCTGATGTGCCTTGACTCCAGACATAGTTGTATGGACTTGTTCCGCCACTAGCATTGGTTGTTGCTGTTCCTTGTGCCATGCTGCAATAATCATCTACTCCTGAACTAGACAGGGTATAGGGTGTACAGATATAGATGGGTACAATGAATAAGTTATTACTATCATTGAGCTCTAGTATGTCTTGCTCATTGTCGGTATAAAACAGTAAATAACCATTCCCTACAGGAATATTAGTCCCTAAAAAAAAATTGTTGTTTGGCTCTGTCCTGCTCGCTCCAACTACCAAGGAGTTTACTGCTACATCGTATAAAAAAGTATCGTTCCCATTATCCCATAGGGTATCGGGTGACCAACGGACTTCTATGCCAAAGGTATTTGTGGGACGATTGCCGATATTACTATGATTTATCTCTAATAGCCCTGATACATTATGATACAGGGGCAGTGTATTTGGTCCATAGCTAGCATTATTGTATTCGACTCCATCAATTACCAAATCTGGTGCTTCTGTCCAGCGTAGATGACGAGTGATAGCGCCTACTTGGTCGTATTCAAAGCTGTCTATTTGGACGGCGCTAGCTATTGTTCTGGTTGTTTTTGTGTGGAAATATAACTCATTATAATAGTTATCGTAAACTATTTGACCTTGTAGATCATTTATAAATGAAAATAGAATAATCTCAAATACACAAATAATCAAACAACTTAAAGTATTAAACATATTTTACAATTTAAAAACACTAATCATATACATCAATCCTCCCGTTAGTTTCATACCAAATTAACTCTCTGATCAAATCTGCTAATGCCTTTGGAGGAGTTCGCATACTCCCAGCTTTAGTCTTTTTGTGCTCACCATAATTAGCAGTACCTGGTACTGGGGCACTTAATCCAATATTTACTTCATAAGAATCATTGCTGTTGCTAAGACTTAATGATCTACGATTAATTGTAGATGAAGGTTCGATAAGTAGTTCCTCATCTTCTATTGCTAGATTTACCCCCATTTCAAGTCCCTTGACAGGAGTTCTTAAACCTACTGACGCCTCTTGCCATGGTTGCCAGTAATCAGTTGTTTCAGGTAAAGAATTAGCTTGTCCTATTGGAGCATAAACCTCTAAATTGGGAGTCCCTCCCCCCCTATATATATCGTGATAAAAATGACAATAACTCAAATCACAATACCCTGTAAAACAATACCTTACAGAAGCCAAAAGACTACCTCCTATGCAGACTCCTCCTGAATTGTATTTATACTCCAATCCTTCTGGATCAATAGCCATAACAGTATTACCACCAGCATAGGCATACAAATTAGTATTCCAAATAGGATCTTCAGAAAGAAAATTAACCTGCTCTACATCATAATACCGTACCCCCATCTTATACAACATGGTATCTTCCCATTCCACACCATAAGCCCCAACAAAAATGAAGTAATTAGGAACCTCACCAGCAGTAATTTCATGGCTAATCATCTCCCCATAAGAAGTCACTTCATAATGCTCTGTAAAATCTTGATTATAATCAACTAGCCCAATAACCGTCCCTCGCATATCCGAGACAAAAAAGCGTACGGTATCTCGAATAACTGAAAAAGGAGGACTATTAATGGTATAACCAGAGGGTATGCGTGCGAGTATTTCCCCAAAACCATGGATGTAATCTAGTGCTGTTATAGTACCATTGGTAGTCCGTTCTTCTCGGAGCATATTCCCTACACCCGATATTTCCCAAAAATAGTTCGTAGTAGTGGTCGTTCCATTTCTAATCCGCTGTGCTCTATTTCGTTGCCCTAATACACCATAATTATAGGTAGCAGAGAATGTCCCTGTAGCATTTTGTATCTGTTCCAATTGCTCAAAAGCATTCCAAACCATCCCCGTGTAATGCCCTGATAACTGATTCCCATCTGCATCAAAACTGGCATTGGTAGTTTGTCCAGTCAGGGCATCAGTCGTCGTTTGAATCCGATTGACCGAATTGTGCGTAAACTGCAAATCTAAATCAGGTAATAAAGTTGGTATATTTGGTCCTTCTACAATTTCTTGGGTAAAGAAACCTCGGTCGTCTATTGTAAACTGCTGACGGCTGAGTGTATTCGAAGGCGTAGCAGTACTGTTATTGGTAAAATAACCTAAATCGTTCACTCGGTCAGCTCCATCATAGACATAACGCTTTTCCATCCCATTGGGATAAATGATTTTATCAATGCTCCCATCTGCTCGGCGATTCGCCTGCCATACCATACCAAGCGCACTGACCGTTTCCAACTGATTATTGTTATTGTAAGTATAATCAACACGCATCCCCGTTGCCCCATTGTAATCAGGATAAGTAATGCTGGTTACATTGCTCTCTTCATCGTACCCATATTGAACGGTATAATCAGGACCACTACTGTGGTAGGTATAGCTCGTTACGCGATCAAAATCATCGTAGAAATACTCAATATACTCCTGTGTAGGATTTGATAATAGACGAACGCGAATGAGATTATCCCGATTCATGGCATCATACTCATATAGAGCATACCCATCTTCTTCTAACAACTCGTTATGGATGTTATAATCATAGTTTTTTACATAACCATTTGGAGTGGTCTCTGTATCCAACAGCCCCTTTTGTGTATAAGAAAAGGTACGAGTATCTGAACCAAATTGAATAGCTGTCAAATAGTCTTCATCAAAACTATAACTCATTGTTGTTCGTTGTCCCTTCTCGTCTTCTATCCAAATATTATTATAATTAGGGTCATAACAATACTCCACTTCATGCACAATGCCATTGTTGGTACGGCTTACTTTCGTTGGCAAGTCATTTGCCAAATACTCCATCGTCGTTATATTCCCTACGGCATCTACTGCTTGGATTAAACGCCCAACGTTATCATATATGTTACGTGTAATAATCCCTGTAGGACCAGTACTGCTCGTTAAATTTCCATAATCATCATAGACAAAAGTATATTCTCTCTGTGTGGGCGTACGCACCTTACTTCGAAGTCCATTAAGGAAGTATTCATACTCTGTGTCCTCTCCCTCAAAATCGGTCATTTGAACCAGATTCTTTCGACTATCATAGCTGTAATACATACTATGCCCTCTCCTATTCGTATAACTCTGTAACAAAGAATCTGTTCCATAATTCCACTGTTCTGAATAAATCACTCCTAACACCGAACTATTAACATCTTTGGTCTCCATCGCTCCAAAGCTGTTATAGGTGATATCTGTAACGACTCCATATGCTGTTACCTTTGTAGGATTTTGAGGAAAATTGGCATTGTTATACTCAATATCAAATAGGTCTGTTCCTCCATCACTCCTTAAATAGGATGTTGATGTAATGTAACCAACAGCATTTCGCTTTTGAGTCATGGAGGTAGTCGCTCCACCTGCTGCTATTGAGGTAACTGTCTGGTCCCGCTCAGCAGAAAACTTATTATACTGTGGTTGAACAGTGGTTTGATTTAAAATTTGCCCAGTAACAGAATTGACAAGTTGAGTAGATTTTAATTTCCGATCATGATAAGTGTTCTCGATATAATTGCCCTTAGGCAACTGAATTTTATTGAGTAAATGAGGTGTTTCTGCACTCGTATCATAAAAATACAGCTCTGAAGCTAAGGTTATTCCAGTACAAGGCATTGTTGGTAAAGCATCCTTGTAAGAGTTCAGGTTTTTAGTTGTAAAATCATAGGTAAAAGTAACTTGCCTAGGAGCTCCACCAGTAGGCGAAGGATACTCTACTCGTTCTACCAAATCCTGATTCCCTGCATAATAAATTAAATCCACACATCGAGGAGTCACAGGGGCTCCAACAGTATTTAAATAATGCGCACAAATCTGTGTCAAATGGCTTCTGTTATTAGCATACCTAGTATAAGCATAAGAAAGACGATTCCCATTTTTCTCTCTTACCTCTTGGAGCATATAAACATTATCAAAATGGTCTCCTGCTGGTAATTTTTCAAAAACAAAACGTGTCCGATCAATCATATCGATTGTTATTCGATTATTCGCAACATCTTCAGTAATTCGGTAATTAAGTCCTTTCGTTGCGGCTACTAAATTCCCAGCACCATCTCGCCTAAAAATATGCGGATGCTGACTGCCAGGAAAAAATATTGCTAAGGAGTTATTAAAACTTCCTGTCCCAACTACGTCATTACCACCCCAATTTCCCAATCCCGAGGTTTCTATAATATAACCATGATGATTATGCGTCCATGCTTTTCCAACAGGATTCATTGGAAAAATCTCCTCAGGAAATGTTAAACAAGATGACTCATAAGAAATACTAAAAACAAGTGGCATTGATGTTCCTGGTATTGCAAAACTTGTCTTAGAGTAACTATTGAAATTGCCATCAGCAAGCGATGGTCTTACAGCATAATTCTCGGCTCCATAAAAATTAGATTCAACATAATTTGTGTCCAAATCTAAATCCGCAAGTGTTGGTCTTATAAGAGAAGGATGCGTCATTATCTTGTAGAGAATAATAAAGGCATCACCACGCTTTATATCATCATTTGCACTTATTGTGGTTAATCCATTGGTGTAATGTTCCAAAAGTCCTAATTCTGTCGCCCTCATTACATAACGATACATATTGTCTGTGTTGCTTATCGTTATGTCTGGAACAGTAGAAGGATTGTACAATGTGTCTATATCAAATGCTTCAAAAAAGACTTTAAGTGCAAATTTTATAGCAATTTGATCAGCTGGTTGAAAATTATGCCTATCTCCATCAAAAGGAACAATTTGATCGTCATAATCTAGATATGTAAGTAGTTTGGCATAACGATCTCTATTATTAGCTGCTTGCGCCAAATCTTCAAAAGGAATGGGATAACGAGTCGTATAAAAATAGGCACTTTCAACGGTCGTTCTATCTCCATAAAGCCCAGCGGCAGTAATCCATGCTAAATGTTCTCGAACAATCTCACTTGTTGGATTCACATCATACTGAGCACCTCCTTGTACCCACTCTCTTGGAGTTACGATACCGCGTTCACATAAGTATTGGACTGCATCCCACAATAAAGTATCAATAGATTGGTCTATATCTGTTACTTGACAATTAGGATTGCTAGGACCAGGAGTCTCAAAGTAAAATGGTATTGAAGTTTGGTTTCCCAAAGGAGAAATTGCTGTTACTGTCCATTCATATTGTGTAGAATAGCGAAAGAGACCTGTAGGAGCTAAATACTGATTACTATTTATTCCATTCACTGTAATCGGAAAACCTGATACTATAGCCCCACTCAAATAGTCTCTGACTTCTATTTCGTACCCAGTCACTCCGCTTCCTGTTGCACAAATTTTCTTCCAAAGAAAGGTTGGAGTTAATGTCGTTATCTTTTGAAGAGGAACATTATTAGCTGTACCAGGAGCTACAGGTTTGGGTACATTTCCCGAAGCACAGGGATTTTCTATCGTAACAGTTATTGGATTGCTACAGAGGTATTCTTTTACGACTTCTCTATTACTTCCTACAGGAGCTTCATAATAAACAAATAGCTCTGCTGTTCCCTGTACAAATGCGGGGTCTAAGGAAACAGAATTAGTCATATTTAAAATTACTTGTTCTCCCGAATCATATGATCCTCCAGTAACTGCATGGATTATTTGTTCTGTAGTACCTTGTTTCAATACTAAGTAAAGGTTTGCTGTGACTGGACTTGTTCCTGCGTTTTCCACAACAGCTGTTGCGAGAATAGTTCCTCCTTCTATGGTAGGATTTGGATATGCAACAATACACTCACGTAAAATGAATGAGCAAGAACTTGGCAAAATAGTCCCCCCTGAAATTTCATTTGTGGTACTTCCTTGTATAGGAATAGGGCTGTAAGTATAATTTCCTTGTGATTCTGTTATATCTATGACTTGAACATTTAATGGTCTTCCTACGGCTAATTTTACAATTGGATCATAAAACTCTACAGGAATAATTGAATTTGCTGGAATAGTAATGTCATTTCCATTCGTATTGGGGATTCGATTAAATAACCCATAATTATCATCTCCTGCAGTTGGATCATTTGGCTTATCATCAATACTCCACCATTCAAATGGAAAAGATTGTGTCCTCCATACACAAGCAAGCTTTATAGTAATGTCTGCTCCTGTAGTATTTTCGATATAAGTTGAAATCCTATAACAACAAGAATTATGTACATCAGTACTTAATGAACTTGCATTTATTAAATCAACAGGAGTTGCATCACCACTTTCTATATGTATTGGATGTGTTGGCGATACAAGAATACGTAATCCAGCACTGGGTACGGTACTAATATTTCCTTGAGGAGTAGGAGATGCTGATTGCGCCAAAAGGAGGGTATGCCAAATAAATATCAAAATAAAACAAAAATGTGCCTTCATGATATAGCATGTCTTTGGTAGTATTACAGAATAGGGTTGAGAACGAAGTAGAAATTAAAATAAGAAAAAAAACATTTAAAAATAATATTAATATTATTTTTTTTTAAACATAACTTAATGTCATACAAATATTTTATTCTTAAAACAAAATAATTCTTTTCAGCAGACAAAGCTTTTGTGCTAAGCTCCCAGACGAATCTGTTTAAATAAAACGGCTTTCTTTTTATTTTAGAATATTCTCCTTTGGGATCAAGGAGAATACTTTCCTGTTTTTTCACATGAACGTTGTCTCCCTTTTTGCTGGCGCTGGTGGTTTTGATTTGGGATTTAAAAAAGCTGGATTTACTTTGATTTGGGCAAATGAAAGAGATAAGGATATTTGGAATACCTATCGCTACAATCATCCTAACGCATTTCTTGATACACGAAGTATTGTAGACATTCCATCAAATGAAATTCCCAATTGTCATGGTATTATTGGAGGTCCACCATGCCAGAGTTGGAGTCACGCAGGTTCTGCAAAAGGCATACAAGATAAACGAGGACAACTTATTTATGAGTTCATTCGCATTGTAAAAGGAAAACAACCACGTTTTTTTGTTATGGAGAATGTAAGTGGATTACTCCAGATAAAGCATAAAACAGCCTTTACAAATATCTGTAGTACTTTTAACCAGATTGGTTATACCCTCAATGTAAAAATGCTGAATGCTGCAGACTATGGTATCCCACAAGACAGAAAACGAGTATTTTTTGTTGGGCTCCGAAAAGACCTTGGAATAAAGTATCAATTTCCAAAACCAATGGTTCCCAAAGTTACGCTTCATCAAGTAATAAAAGATATACAAGCAGATGTTCTACCTGCAAAAACAAACAATCGCTCAAACAAAGAACAATGCATTGTTTCTAACCATGAATACATGACAGGGGACTTTTCTTCACGTTATCTTTCTCGAAACCGAGTCCGAACATGGAACGAACAAAGCTTTACGATCCAAGCAGGAGGAAGACATGCCCCTATTCACCCACAAGCTCCAAAGATGATCCAGCAAGCAAAAGATTCATATATCTTCAAACCACAAAAAGAATCGCTCTATCGCCGTTTAAGCATCAGAGAATGTGCTCGAATACAAACCTTCTCAGATGACTTTCTCTTTTTTTATGATCGTTTAATGACAGGATATAAAATGGTCGGGAATGCTGTTCCTGTAAATCTTGCTATTATCATCGCAAAAAGCATCAAAAAACAGCTTTCAGCATAAAATAATCTCTATAAGAGATCAAAAGAACTTTAACAATTTTCTTTTCGCCCCCTCTCCTACCTATGCTACCATTAGCTCACAGCACTCTTTTGAGGGCTGTTTTTGCTATTTCACATTTCCACCACAAAACAACGATGGTATGCAACAAAATAAGAAAACTACTTCCGATACAGACGTGTATCAAGAAGTAACCAATAAACTAATTCAATTGCTCGAAAAAGGCACTGTTCCATGGAAGCAACTTTTCAAGGCTTCTGAATACGGCTTTGCACAGAATTATTACACCAAACATCAATACAGTGGTATTAATTGGTTTCTGCTCAACTTTGTAACAAACTATGAGGTACCCTATTATTTAACCTGGAAACAAGTTCAAAAGCTTGGAGGGAAAGTCATCAAAGGCTCACAAGCTGAACGAATTTATTACGTCAATTTTTATTGCACAGATGATGAAGGTAAAACACTTTCTGCTGCAGAGGTACAAACTGCGGAAGAAAATGGAACGCCTCTAAAAAAACATCCATATCTGAGACGATATACTGTTTTTAATATCAGTTGCACAGAAGGCATTGAATGGGAAAAGCCACCTCTTGAAACACAAGAGATTCGGCCAATTGAGCGTTGTGAGACACTTCTTGATTCTATGGAAGATCTCCCTAAAATTCAGTTTATAGACAAAGAAACTGCCTATTATGCGCCGTTAAAAGATGTTATCAATATGCCCAAACTCCAACAATTTGCAGAACATGGAGCAGAAGCTTATTATCGAGTTCTTTTCCATGAGTTAATCCATTGGACAGGGCATAGTACTCGTCTAGCACGAAAGGGGATTATGCTTATGCAAAACAAAGGTAAAATGATTTATTCTGAGGAAGAATTAACCTCAGAACTTGGGGCTTGTATGCTTGCTTCTCTCACTGAGATTCAGGAAGAAAACCTTTTGCAAAACTCCGCAGCGTATTTACAGTCATGGTTGGACTGTATGAAAGAAGATAAACGATTTATTTTCCGAGTCGCTCCACAAGCTGAAAATGCTGTCAAATATATTCTTGGTAGCTAATATTTAAACACAATTATTTTAATCATGGTGGAATAGAAATAGCTTGGAGACCACTTTCATTAGTGGTCTCTTTTTGTCTGGAATTTATTTTATGACATCTTTAAGTATATCAATATGGTAGGTGTTAATTGAGCCATATTTGGCATCATACGCTTTTCCAATCGCAATACCTTTTTTGTTACTTTCCTTTGTCGCATTATACCCCCACCCTTTCGCTTTATCTAATGGACATGGAATTGAATGAAGAGAACAATAACCAGATACACTATAATATTGTTCATCAATGGAAGTGATCTTTGCTTCCAAATCTGAGACATGATCTTTTATAAGACTAATATCTTCTTTTATTTCGCCAATCTCTTTTCCGTGGAATTCTAACTGGTCTGCAATCAAACGAATACTTCTAATTATTTCGGTTGATGGGCTATAATCTGGAAGTTCAGTTTTCCCTGTTTTGAGTAATTCATCTATTCGATCATAGACCCAAAGTTCAAATTCTACTGACAACCATGCTGCAAATTTGAGCGCAAGCTTTTCATCCATCCAAGTTCCTTGTTCGCCCTTTGAAGCATCACCACCTTTTACAACCCTTAATACTTCACGTTTTTCAGCGATGCGCCAATTAGCGTATCGCTTTTCTAGTACTTGAATGTATTCTTTTGTCTGCTTGGTTCGTAAGAAGTTATTCATGCGTTTATCTTGAAATGGCTTTGCCATCTCTGTTGCATTTATCATTCTATTTCCATCAGAAAACTCAAATGATATATTTACACCATCGTAATCAAACTTAGTTATATCGCTCATACTTTTTTTGTTGAAACATTTATTCCAAAAATACTAAAGAAGATTTAGGATTGGACTAGCGGGGGCATTTGCGCAGAAAGTTACGGTTATGAATATAAGGTTATAACAGAAAGCGTAATTTTCTGCTTAAAAAGCCCTTTGAAAATCGTCAATAAAATAAGAACCGTTAGGAATAACGTGTTTGTATGAGAGCAGAGAAATATGGGATAGTGTTTCATCTTTTATGTGCTCTCCTCTTGCTCTCAGGTCTTCAACGATTTTGTTAATACGAACCGTATTCCAATATAATACAGCATTAGATACTAAGCTTAAACAAGTAGCTTTATTCATGATTTCTGCATAATCTCCTGTTTTAAATTCACCTTGATCAGCAAAAAAAACTCTTCGAGGAAGCTTATGCCTATACTCACCTTTATTCAGTTGTCGTTGAACAGTTCGTCTTAGTTCAGGATCTGTAATGTATCGTAAGATGTATTGGGTTTTAATAATTCGCCCTAGATTGACAAAAGCTCTGGTTAACCTATCAGATGGGGCATTACTTGTCAAACGTTGAACAATAATGTGAGCAGGCGTTGTTCTTTTCTTTAATGAGGATGCTACACGAACCATCATATCCCATTGCTCTTCTATGATATCCATATCCACTGTTTTATTAAGTAATGGATTGAAATCACCAAAGTCCTGTGTTTTATCTATTTTGTAAAGTTGTTGGTCTTTTAGATTCCTAATTCTAGGCATAAAATAATATCCCAATAAATGACATAGTGCAAAGATAATTTCTGTAAATCCATGCGTATCTGTAGTATGAGCCTTTATTTTCAGGATGGTATTATTCTCTAATAATCCATCCAATACATACAATGCTTCTCTAGGACCACATGATATTGCATTGGTTCCAAATACTGAATATTGATTAGAAACATGGGTGTAAATTCCAATGGCTTTTTCATAATAGCCGTAATAACGTGGATAATAAGATGCGAGAAGGCTACTAGCTCTTATCTTAAATCGTTGCGCATCGGAAGAAGATATTTCTCCTTGCCCATATACACTACTCAGTGGTAGTTGATTATGTAAATTTACAAGTTGTGTATTAGCAGCATTTAGCGTTTCTTCTCTAATAAAATAATGCAGAATATGTCGTAATTTATCAACACTTGTGTTTTTCATACTAGCACTCATGGAAACAATACCTAAATTAGTAGCTTGAGAAATAATTGCAGCAATCAAGGTTTTATAAAATTGTTTTGGTTTACCAGAATGCCCTGCTATTGGTTTAAAGTGTTGAGTAAAACGGGTCATTTGATCAACTTCCATAAGCAACTCTTCAATTCGAATAAAGGGTAAACTATTGTCAATAATTTTTTGAAGAGGCTTTATCTCTGGATCTTCTGCTAACTTATCTTCTCGTTTCAATTTAAGCCGTTGATCTACAATTGTAGCAAATTGATTAGATTCAAATTTACGGCTAGCTTGGGAAACATCTATGAAGAACTTATTAGTAAGTATTTCCTTAGCATCTTTATCATGTGGTTGTTCTAACTCTAAATAAGCTTGCGCCTTTGTTTCTTGCCAATTATTTTTGCTTAAAATTAAGTCCCAAAATGATACATGCTCCTTACTTTGAGCTAAATATAAATTGCCAGAACGTAATGCGTTTTTAATAGTTATTGCTAAAGCCGTTTCCCATGCATTTCTATTTATCCGTTGCTGATCATTCATCAAAAAGGGAGCTAAATCTGTTGGAACAAATCCAATAGGCGCATCTTTAGGAATCTGCTTTAAATCTCCATTATCTAATTTTTTGATAATACTAATAGCCGTTAAAATTGACTCACTCCCTGATGCAGCGGCAAAAGGCAATTGAATAAATTGAGCAAAATATTTTCTCAAAGAAGGGTAACGAGTTAAGATAAAACGACCACTTCCTTTGATCGTAAATTGGTTAAATTCGGAGACAGCATCATAAGAATTACGTAAACGCTTTGTATTGAGTTGCTCTAAGAATTTTTCTCTACTTATTTGGGAATTTTCAGCCCAGTCTAATAATGACTCAACTGATATAAGCAGATTATTCATAGATTTCTTTTGTTGAGTTTGACGTTTTTTGTACTGCTTTTTATAAGTGTTTTTTGCCTTCCTAACCAGATCTTGTATGAATTGGTCATGCAGCTGAATAATGTAATCCAGTATCTTTTTTCGAGATTCTAGTAAAAAACAAGCCATGAGTGAATAGCGTTTGTGAGGACTAAATCTCTTTAAATCTTTTGCCCTATATTTTTTAGTCAATTCATATAAATATTCTTGAAATGAAGGGTCTAATAGTTGATCGCCTATTTGGTCTATACCCATTTCAATTAATTGTGTATATTTATTCAAATAGCTTTTCAATGTTGTGATTGAAGCAGAGGGAGGGTATTCTTTTAGATAAAAGAATAAAGTGCGTTGTTGCCCCTTAGGTAATTTGAGGCTATTATCAATAGCTTTGAGTAGATTATTAGGTAACTTACGATATACTTGTTCAAATAAATTTAAATGTACTTGAGAACAAATATTTGTGATGAGTTTATCTAAAACTGTATGTCCTGGTAGTAATATTTGTTGAGCAAAAAGATATTCCTGTGCTTGAGTAAATAACTCGTCGGGCAGTAGCCCTTTATTCGCTTTTTCTGTCAGAAAATAACAAAGATGCTTTTCTATTGCTTCATCAAATTTCTTAAAGCCTAAATAAGATAGAATATTTTTTCGATGAATGGATTGCGTAGCTTTTCTACTAGTAACCTTAATGGCTAAATTTGTTGGTAGATTAAGTTGAGTATTGAGATAATTGATGATTCTGAAAGATAAATCATTTACTCTCTGAATAAAACGACCATGCAGCCTAAGACCACAAATTTGAATAGCAATATACAAACGTACTTGTTTTCGATATCTACCAATTTCTTTTAAATCAGAAGAAGAAAGTGTCCAGTCTCTTACCATCTCTTCATCAGAAAATTTTTCAGATGAATTAATAGAAGGGTATTTTCTATAACTAGAAGGTCTTGCTGGTTTCATATGAAGTTTTGGTTTTAAAGATTTCGTAAAATGGACAGAGTGCGAAGTCTTGGATGGTTTTTAAGGATAAACTGCTCTTTTTTCTTACAAAAACTATTATCTTTTCGCTCCTCAGAATCAAAATACGAAATCATGGATAAATCAGGATTAAAGCCAATCATTAACCTTATTGCAAGAAAATTAGCTAAGCAAAATATTAGTTATAGTCAGTCTCAATATATTTTTAAGCAGGTCAGGAAGAAGTTAGAATTAAAACCAGAAAAGAAAAATAAAGGAACAGTTAAACGACTATCTAGGAAAGAGTATAAACGCTTTATCAACATGGCTTATGAAAAATCATCTAAAATTGGTCTGATGATGCAAGTCTTGTTTGAGACCGCAACAAGAGTAGATGAATTTACTAGTTTTAATGCCGATGATATTTATTTTGAAGAATTGAGAATTGTTATTCAATCTGGGAAAGGAGATAAAAGAAGAGAGGTACCAATTGAAGAAAATTTGGCTCGTCTGCTCTCAACTCATTTAAAAGATAGAAGGAGTGGTCCTATTTTTAGAACACAGAGAAATGGCAGGTTTACTAATCGTCGAATTCAGCAGATTGTAAAAGAAATTGCTGAGATAGCTCAAATTACCTCAATAGAGGTAACTCCACATACATTAAGGCACTCTCGTGCTACTTTTTTAGCAGAGGATGGAATGGGAAAAGATTACCTTCAAGTCTTTCTAGGGCATGATCAACCTACTACTACTGAAATTTACACCAAAACTGCTGCTATGGATACTGATAAAGAATTTAGACGAATCATGAGTGAAAATCGGAGTTAAATTCCATAACCGTAACTTTCTGCGCAAATGCCCCCGCTAGTCCTGATAATACTTCTAAAAATAAAAGTAGAGAAATAATAATTTTTAATATTGCGAAATCATTGTGAACATAAATAGGTGGAGCTTGGTTGAAGCTCCACCTATGTTTTAATTCAATTTTTCTTGCCGATTTTATCCTAATGAACCAAAAATTATTTTAATTTTTTCTTAATTTCTTTGAGCACGTCTATATGAATCCATTGTAAATTTTTTTCATCATATTTTGCTATTAGATTACTTAATTCAAGCTGAGTCTTGTCTTTTGTTATTTCTAAATAAAAAGGAATAAGTTCATCGAGTTTACTCTCACTAATACCACTTAAATCGAATTGTAGTTTTTTGCCATTCCCTTGATCTATTTTGAAACCTAAAGTTACTTTTTCTTCAGTAACTGAGTCACTAGTTACTTTATTATATCTTTTACCTTTTACAATCTCTGATGCTTTTATAATAGCATATTTTACCCAAAGTCTTGTATAACAATCTGGAAACAGGTGAAAAATCACACTTGATAACTTGAATTGGTTTGATCTCCACAAATATAGTAGTGGCGCTCAGAACTTGATCTAAGTTTTTGAGTGAGCAGAGTTTGCCAAAAAATTTTGGCAAGAGCACAGTTATAGAACTGTTAAAATTTTAGAAAATATAAATATTTTCCTTTGATTCACAAAGGAAAACATTTATATTGTAAATAGCAAAAATGGTACTAGTGATACCAAAAAATTACCACTAGACACCACGTTATATCAATTTTATTAATAGATACCCTAAAGTAGATTTGTGGAGAGCAATTTTTCAATTCTTGGTCGGATTCGAAATTGCAACTCAAAAATTTATTTGGCTTTTAATGCCTGATTTTTAGAAGAAATCTATCAATTTTTACAAAAATAGTCTTTTTTTTTGATTATTCAAATAATTGATAATTTTTCTCCTTTGAACAATCATATTACGATTTTGGCAATTCCACAAAAATACTCTGACGGTTTCTTGAAATACCTATTGATAAATTATTAAAATATTTATTCATAAAATTTTCAAAAACTAGAAATTATGAAAGGAATATTCTTTTTGCTAGGATTAGCATTGTGCAGTTCCAGCATACTAGACAATGATCGTAAAAATTACAAAGTAGATGAAGGCAATGATGGTAATAATCATCTAACTTTAAGTATGAAACAAGAAAATTATAGTGTTTCATCTAGATATGGTTATGTAAAAGAAGGCATAATAGGATATGTTTTTAAGAAACAAATTCCTAATACGGTTCCTCTAACAAGATTCTATTCACAAGATTACTCAGATCATTTTTATACCGCTTCATCTCTTGAAATAGATCATGTTAATAATAATCTTAAGACTTATAAAAATGAAGGAGTGATTGGGTACGTTTACTTGACACCTGTTCAAGGAACAGTTCCTGTTCATAGATTCAATTTGCCTGGTGAAGATCATTTTTATACAACTTCTGAATACGAATCAAACCATGTGAAGAAAACGGGGAGTTATACATCTGAAGGAATTTCCTGTTGGGTTTATCCAAGTAAAAATGGGAATGATAATTTGATTCCAGTTTATAGGTTATATAGTCATGAAATTATTGATCACTTCTATACTACTAGTGCTGGAGAGGTCGATATAATACTAGATGATTCTCACAATTTTAATCTTTGGGATTATTTGAGAATATATCGTGATGATAGAGGTTATTGGATTATTGAAAATGAACATAATGATATAAGTTTTAGAGTTACGATTCAATGGACAGATTTGACAACTAAAACATATTATGTTCGATATAGATCAACTTGGAATACCCTCAAGAATTCTGATGTGGCTATTTTGCATAAACAGGTTAAATTGTGATATGATTTAGTTTTGCAGTACAAGGTACAGAACGAAAGGCAAATTTCAGGATAAAAAAACTGGATAAAAGCTCTGTAAAGTTGAAGTAAACAAAATCCCCCTATTAGCTTATTGAGTCAAACTTTACGCAAGGGCTATTTTATGTGGTAGAAATCAACCACATAACTTACAAGAACTTAAGAAGGAACTAGGTACTTGGAAAGCTATTTAAAAACAATAACCAGCGCCTACATAACGCTGGTTATTGTTTAAATTATACACAAAATAAATCATGAAAACATTAAAAAAAATAATCGTTTTATCCTTTTTTTTATTAGGGTTACAAGTTGCCGCTTTTGCCCAAACAGCATGTGAATTTATTGGCGAAATATCAATAGATGCTGTAGAAAGAGGAGCATTCTTAGCATGTTCAAAAAGTGGCAATCCTGCTGCATGTTCCATTGCTCTAGCTGCTCATGCCTGTGGGCAAGATCCTGCTTGTTCTGGTCTAGTAAAACACTTTACTCAAAAAGGATGTGAGTATACAGTTAAAGTTGTAGGTTCTAAATTGAAACTGTATGGAAAGGCAAGTAAAGAAAAAATTGAAGAATTAAAAGAAACCTATGATGTACTTAATACGGTAAGTGGCATTAAGTGGTTAGAAAATCGCTTGTTAGGTCTTTAAAAAAATTATCACTAGCAGGGGTTGTTTGTACATAGCATGGACAGGAACTTGTCGTGACTATTACAAGTAATTGATACAAACTGGAACTTAGCTAGATCTATTAGCTCCTTTGAGTGGGATCACATATTAACAGGTAATGATAAATACTTAAAAAAGTAGCATATTCCCTTTTCTTCAAAGAGCAACTTGAATTTTCCTTATCCTCCCTCTAAAAAACAATAATTCATTTTTTTGGGGGAGGATTATATCCAAATCATTAATTTCAAGGCTTTTGAACATTATGCTTCTTCAACCAAACAGAAAGATTATTTGGTGTTGTTCCATATCGCTCTGCAATGAATTTTTGAGTCGATCCATTCCCAAGTAACGCTTCTATTTCTGGTCTGAATTTATCAAGTTTGCTTTTTCCTGATCCCTTGGGTCTACCAAGTTTTTTCCCAGCAGCCTTCCGAGCTTGCAAAGCTTCCTTGGTTCGTTTGGAAATTAAGTCTCGTTCAATTTCCGAAGCCATGGCAAAAACCATCGCCATAATCTTACTTTGTATAGAATTATCTAGCTGCCAATTTCCTTTGATCGCATAAATATTTATCCCTTTCTCAACTGCAATATTGAGAACCTCCATAATTTCAAGCATACTTCGCCCAATTCTGGATAATTCGGAAACAATCAAATTATCGCCTTTTTGGAGTTGCTCAATAATTGGAGCAATTTTTCGTTTTCTCCAGGGGATTGTTCCAGAAATTTTTTCTTCTACAAATTCCACCTTCCCCATATTCTTGTCATTTGCTAGATGCAAAATATCGGCTTTGTTCTTTTCAATGTCTTGGTCAATGGTACTAACTCGGAGGTATGCAATCGTTGCCATTTAGTAGTGTATTTTTACAAAATTCAATAAAAACCTATAATACGGACTTATTTTATGATAATTACCATAAAATAGTCAATGATTTTCATTGGTATAAAAATACAAAAATAAACGATCATTTTTATTGAATTATTTTTTTCAAATAACTGATAATTATTTTATTTATATATATTTACATATACAATCAACTATCAAAACCATGGATATTAAACAAAAAGCACAATACATTGAGCATACTTTAAAGTTTTTAAATGAGGCTTCATTTCCAACTTCTGTAGCTATGGCAATAAAAATGCGTCCAGCAGTTACAGAAGAAGAAAAAAGGAATTTTAGGATTATTGAAAACTTCCTTGAAGAATTTAATTTAGTAGAATTCATTCGTGGAAGAGACAATTCTACTCCCAATGGAGAATGTCAATACTTCATAAGCTCAAAAGGACGAGAAATGGTTAAAAATAATGAATCTATTGTTCCTTTGCTTCTCTTAAAACAGGAAGAGAAAACAATACAAGAAATGGCTGAAGGTTTCAATAAAATAATTGAAGATAAAGCTGAAAAAAGAGCAGAACAAGCAGAATTACTTTTAAGTTTATCTATTGGAGAAGGGCTCATTAATTTACCTCTTGATATAACGAAAAAATATTTCAAAGATTGGTTTTTGAATAATCATGAAGGTGATCTACAAATAAAAGACGGCGATTTTGTCATTGAGGATGGAGACTTTCAAGTTCTTCCAAGTTTTGAAAAGAATGACATTCCTGAGTTCTTAAAATGGTTCGATACAGAAAAACAAAATTTTATTGCATATATGAAAGAAAAAGGAGTGACAACACCAAAAAAGAATACTCAAAAGAATCAAGTAATCAATAATTCTGGGAAAATAATTTTCAATGAAAGCTCCACAATAGAAAGACAAAGTATATCTGACGAAATTGAAAAAAAGGGAGAGTCTGGATGGAATAAAGCAAGTGTTATTATTGCAGCTGTTGGAGTAATAATAGCTATTCTCGCTCTTTCTTGGACGATCTGGACTCAATGGGGGAAATTTTAACATTTCTCACATTCCCAAACGAATAACCTTTTCTTTATTTCAATAAAGTTGTCTTTTTTAACTGACAGTTAAAAAATAATTGCATTTTATTTTGTACTTCATTTTAAAGTTTGTATGTTTGTAACACATTAGTTCTTTGAGATTCCATCTTATATAGATAAATAGCTATGATTTTTATTTAATCGTATTACGAACAGCTCGTGATGCAGTAGAGCCAGCCCCTTCTTTGGGTTTGTTCTATTTCATGTGGCATCCAGGTATATTGTATTGCAATATATCAATTCGACCATATACCATCTTTTATAGAAGTGCATTAAATATGAACTACGAGACACGGCTTATTTATCTATGTTTCGTAGTGTATTTAGTGCATTATTTTTTAATTTTTTAAAACAAAAAAGATGGAACAAACATCAAAAAACAATCCGTATGACGGATTGAACGATTTTTTATCAAAGAACCGTAGTTCATTGTCAGTTGAGGAAGTAAAACAGCTCAAAAAATTACTCTCTACAATAGAGGAAGATTTATCCGAATCTACTGGAGGAAGTAATAACAAAGAAACTCTTGATACAAAGAAAAATACCGTAATGAATGCCCTAAAACAATTAATGGGGTTCATTCTAAAACATGAAATTTATTCTTATGTCAAAGAATTTTTAGATTAAAATATTTTAACTTTTATCCCCATAAAATTTGGGAGCCTTTTACTTAATTGACTGACGCACTTCTCTACAAAACTTCAAAAATATGGAATTAGGAAAAGTCATAAAACAGATCCGAAAGCAAAAAAGAATCCCACAAGGGATTCTTGCAGAGCAGTGTGGAGTCTCCCAAACATATCTATCACAGATAGAAAATGAAAAAAAAGAACCAACAATAACAGTACTCAAAAATATTGCTCAGTACTTAGACACTCCGCTCCCTATCATGTTTTTTCTTGCTATTGATGAAGGAGATGTGAAAGAAGAAAAGAAAACACAGTTCAATGAATTTGAACCTGTCATAAAAGGTATCATTGATAAAATATTCGTCAATGATACAGTCTAAAAGAGATTTGATTTTCAACTATTTGCACTCTTCTCCCAAAGAAGTTGAAGCTATACTTTTAGAGAAGAAAAGTTACTACAAATCGTTTCCAAAAACAAAATACGATGATGATGGAAACATCCGCATGAAAAATGGCAAAAAAGAAGTACGGCATATTACCCATGCAACAGGGAAACTAAAAATACTCCAAAAAAATTTACTAAAAAACGTTTTCAATCAAATTCCTCTTCTTGGTTGTATAAAAGGCGGTGTAAAGGGTATAAGTAGTATAGCCAATGCTCGTGAACACCAAGGAAAAAAATATAGATTCCAAACAGACATCAGAAACTTCTTCCCCAGTATATCTGCAAACCAATCCTTTGAAGCACTCAAAAAAAAAGGATTTTCTAAGCAAACAGCCAGTCTTATCACTCAACTTGTGACCTATGAAGAAGCTCTCACACAAGGGAATCCGACCAGTACATTTATCGCAAATCTAGTATTTGAAAATGTAGATAAACAACTTCTTCACCTTATTTATGGACACAATATAACGTATACTCGTTGGGTCGATGATTTGACCTTTTCCTCCTCCCATCCCTTACAATTTGTAGTTTCAGATATTATCCAAATAATTTTTAGGAATGGCTTTAAACCCCATAGAAAAAAAACTGAATGCCACAATAAACGCTCAAAAATTACGGGGATTTCTGTAGGGAATAATTCAATGAGACCCAAAGATTCATTTCTCCAAGTAGATGAAACGAATTTAAATGAAAATCAAATTCAAGGGCGAAAGCAATATAAAGAGAGAGTATTGGGAATCACCCCTGCCAAAAAATAATCTGTTGAATAGTCCAACTTTTTTTAGTTATCATCTCCACCTGTTGTTATTTCTTTGAGTTTTTCTGCCATGAAAAATATTTTATCAAAAGAATTCCTTCCATTCAATACGTTCTCGTTTTAAAAGAAATTCTTTTGAAAAAATCAGAATATAATCCTCAAAATAAAGTGATTGGAACGTTCAAATGAATTTTTTTCAAAAAATTCTACTTAGATATTTTAAAGAACTCGCCCAAATATCATATTATACAAATTATATAAGAGCAAGCAAAGTTATTTTCAGCGAATTTCTAACAGCATTAAAAAATATCCCATCAAAAGATCAGAAAATACTTGGCTATAACGAATATCGTATTTGGGTTCGCCAAATGAAGGAGATAAACAATGAAAAAAATAGCCTCTAATAATGGGAAAAAATCGTGATAACTTTACTCAAAAAACAAAACGTATACTTGCACAACGAGTCGCCTATCGATGTTCTTTTCCTGGGTGTAGGAAAAATACTGTTGGAGCTGGGCATAAAAACCCCGAACATGTTGTACTACTTGGTGATGCTGCTCATATATCAGCGGCAGCAAAGAATGGACCTCGGTACTCTCCGAATATGACAATTGAGGAACGACGGTCTATAAATAATGGCATATGGCTTTGTAAAATACATGCTGCTCTTATTGATAAAGACTATACCCAGTACTCAATTGATACGATAAAACAATGGAAAGTCTTAGCAGAACAAGAGACTCAAGAAGAACTCAAAATCTTTAACAGCCCTATTGTCCAACCCAAAACTCTAGTTGCACTTGGTACTAATATCGTTTTTGAGGGTACATGGGAAACAGTCACGCAAAAAACATGGAGTTTTTTAGTACATAGTTTTGTAAAGGGGGATGAAACAATACTACGAGATTTTATCGCTTTAGATTCTAATACTCCTAATCATTTTATTGTAGTAGAAACACAAGGAGATGGACGAGTCATTGTAGGTGAATGCTCTTTGGTACGAAAAGAAAATCTTTATGAGTTCCAAGCCAATATTGCTTCCAAAACCGAACGTACAACCCCCTATCATTTATCTGGATTACCTGTAAATTTTACACTTAAAAACGGTTCAATTAAACTTGAAAAAGGTGTTGGGTATGTAAAAAAGGTAATGGAAGATGTTTTAGGTACAAAAGTAGGAGAGACATTTTTTAATGCTAATTTTGGCTCTTTTTTGTCTCAATATTTTCAGGATTATGGGACGGACAAGTATTTTTTTGAAAGAATGGTGAAGGTAGAATTAACTCGTCTTTTATCTATTCCATTTTCAGATGGAGTACAAAAAAATCCTAAGCCACTTTTTCATTATATCAATCGAATTTTGAGCATTGAAGTATTGGAACTTAACACAAAAACAAATAAACTACCTATCAAACTAGAACTTGAATGGGGTGATGGAAAACGTTGGAAAGATATTCTCTATATTTACATGGAGAATAGATAAATAGGAGCCTATATCCCCAACAAAACACCAACACGTATCATAACTTGCGCAAGTACATCATTATTTACAGAACCAACAATATCAATTCCTCGAACCATCCAATCTTTTGTATGAATTTGATTCGTCAAAATAACCCCTTTTACAGGATCATTCTCACCCAAAAGTACTTCTGTATTATACCCTTTTGATTTGGTCGTGATCGGACAAACAACCACCAAACCAGTTCGATTATAAACCTGATGACTTAACACAAGCGCAGGTCGTTTTCCAGATTGTTCATGTCCTTTTGTAGGATTGAAGTCGAGCCAAATAATATTGCCTCGTTTGGGAACTTTGGTGTCTATTTCCACCATTTTTCTTCGCCTAAAATAATATCGTCCAATATTAATTCATGACGATTATTCCTCTCTATCCCCTCCATGAGCCAATCTATTGTCATAGCAGGTTTTATTGTTATGCCCCCATTCTGAAAGGTCATTTCCACTTTTTCACCTTCTTGGATACGCATCTTCTGAGCAAGATGTTTTGGTATCCTAATGCCAAGGCTTTGCCCCCATTTGCTGACCGTTCCAAGAGTATTCATGCATATATGATATCTTTTAAATATCATTTTGTCAAAAAAGCGTGGGCAATTTCTCCCGTTTGGGTTTCTATGACCAAATCCTCATTAAAAATCCTCTATGCTTATGGTATGGATTTAGAAGAATTTTTCTCGGAAGGGTTTAGAAAAACACCCGATCAATAAAAAAAAATTGAATCAACCCCTTCAATCTTCTACAATACAAAAGACACCTCATTATTGCGTAAGTGAATCATTTTTGTATATTTCAAGACCCTCAGTTTGGTGCGTGACTTGAAATTACGAGCAAATATCCCACCCTTATACCTCTAATTTAGCAACAGGATGACAACACTGCCTGTTGTAGAGGTAAATCAATGATTTACGCACATAATGGGGTGTCACAGCTGTTGTTGTCCTGTTTTTGAGTATGCAAAATAGCGTTGAGTATTATTCCATCAGGAATAGAGATACAGAATGCGAAAGGATAAAACCTTTCATTTTTTATTCCAGAAGACATAGAAAAAAACAGGTAAATTGATTTAGGGAAAAAATATAAAAAAAATGTAACTTTTTCAAAAAAAGGCATTAAGCATCTAGATGCTTAATAATTTAAAAATCAGCATCTTAAACAAAGTGTTGGCACAAAAATAGAGGCATTAAAAGATACTATCAATTATCAAAGTTCCACAAAGAAATATTTAACCAAAAAAATGAAAATAACATGAGAAGAATTATCAGCTTACGTATGTTTTTGTTAATTACATCATCAATCATACTTTTTTGTTCCTTCAAGACCACATTTGATAACTCACCTTATTTCATCAAATGGGCAAATTCCAATTTGTATTTAGATGGTGTCATTCAAATGAGAGAAACCACTCTGAGCAAATATAACCCAAGCTTCACTGGAGAAAGATGGTTACTACAAGAAAAAAGCCAAGGAAAATATCAGTTCACTACCATGGCGGAGTTTAGAGATGAAAAATATGCAGATTTAGTTATTCTTGATGGAGAATTGCTTCTTTTGTTAAAAGGAGATCAACGAATTCATAAAGCAAGCTCGTTATGGGAAATGACTCAAAGTAACGGTCATACAATGATGGTCATACCTAGCCAAAGGGGAGAATTTGCCCACGAAAATGGAATAAGTGTTTATTTTACAATGCTTTATGGTTTTAATTTTTAATTCAAAAAAAGACTGTAATTTTGGGAATGAAGTAGACTAAAAGAATCGGCTAGTTTTTCATCAGAGAAATCATAAGTTCCTGTAAAATAAACATGTCTCCAAGAATTAACAGTCTTCTGTTTTATTGTTTGAATGAGCTGCTGGACTTGTGTAGCATTTTGAATTTTTTGAATTTTTCGAGTGAGATAAAGGTAATTCCAACAGATAATGGCATTTTTAATAAGGTTCTTACAGGCATTGGCGATTTGCTGCTCGGTTCTAGTTAAGAAAATTAGTTCTCCGCCATTAGCAAAAGCAACGGCATTAGAGAAACGATTACTAGATTCAATGGCATTTCCAAGTTTTCTACTATCCTGTCTCATCTCTAGGTCGTCTGTATACCTTAAAACATGAAGTGTTTTAACGATTCTACCATATTCTTTTATAGCGGCATACAAGGGATGTTGTTTAGAGTAAGAGTTAAAACGACTAAGGACTTGAGATGCAGTACAATATTTTAATTTTAAGGAAGTAATTATTCTCAGTATTTCATTCCAGTTGTTTTCAATTAATTGTTCTTGAATATAGGCTTTAGGAAGTACCAAGTATTCTTTATCCGTATAGGATCGAATGGTATTTTCTTTAAAGGTGTAAATTGTCTGACGTAACATTTTTGCAATATTAGGACAAAAACCAAACCCTAACAAATCTGTCAGTCCAAATATTGCTTCTGTATAGCCATGGGTATCAGTGGTATGAATGGTGGATTTAATAACATCATTATGGAGTAGTCCATCTAGCACAAAAGTAGCTTCTCTAACAGGTGCATCGATAATAACCGAATAAAATGGGATATAACGTTCATCTATAAAGCTGTAGGCAACAATTCCTTTACCTTTTCTAAAGTATTTTCCTGAATAGTGAGCAAAGATAGTATTGCTTGAAACAAGCTTTATCTTCTGTCCATCAGATGAAGTCCTTAATTCACCTTGTCTTTTACGATATAAATCGGCAACAGGCAGTTGATCTATAAATTTTGTAATGGCATCATTAGCTTTATTGATGCTATTAACTGAAAAATACCAGTTTGTTGTATTTTCTAATTGACTAGCTCTGAGTTGAGAGGTCGTTTTTGCCATTGTATGCACACCAATGTTACATCCATAAGCAGTCAAACCAGCATAAAACAGAGATTTATCAGGTCTTTTCTTGGCATACAATGGTTGTGTATGTTGAAAGTGCTGTAAAAAATTACAAGTTGTATCTACTGTTGATAGTACTTCGCTGAGAGGAATCACTGCTTGATCTGGAAATAAAGAATAATCTTGGTCCAGTTTTTCAATCTTAGGAGTTACTACTCTATATTTATTATTTTTGCTTTTCTGAAAGTATTTATTCTGACCAGCTAAGATGTTTGTATTCGTATTTTTGTAATGGAAATGCAGCATCTTCTTATAGTCATTAATTCGACTTTTAACCTCTTTTAGATGCATTAAGTTTGCTTTTTCTAAGAAACTATCGCTGTTATTTTCCCAAAGATCTTTTGGTATAAGATAGTTATTCATATCCTGATATTTATAGGTATATTTTAAGTGTAGACTTCCTCGATCAATAGCATCTGTTATTTTCTGAAACAATAATATTTTATAAAGTGGAGCTTTCAACTTTCCATTTTCACTAGTTAAAGCTTGTTTATCTGCTATTTTTAAAAAGTCAGTTGGAGCTGTTTGAGTGATATTCCCTTTTTTATCTTTGAAGTATTGAATAGCTCGAAGTAGTTTTGGGTCAGAGGTTGTAGTATGGAAAGTTAATTTTTTTAAGATAGGATTGACTCGCTTTTGTAAAGCTTGAGATTGCTGTGCTAGAAAGCTATAGTAATCATCTTGGTTAGATAGTTGCTGCTCTTTAATCTGTTGCAAATCTTCTGGTTGTTCTGTTGTTTGCAGTGTTTTAGGTAGCAACTGTTGTAGCTTTTGTTCTTTTTCTTGAGCAGAAATATTCATCCAAGTAAGCTGTCGAACTTTTTCTAATAGTTCAGTACTATCTTCAGCAATAGTCATAACCCGTTTTAAAGCGGCTCTATGCTCCTTTCGTTGTTGAAAAAGCTTTTCTTTTTCTTGGGCTATTGCTTTGTTAGTTGCTACTTTACAAACAGAAATCAAGGTACGAGCCATCCAATCTTCAAAGACACAACGTTGATAAGCACAGAAAAGAGCTAAATGGAAATAGAGGTCTGTCGATTCTTTACGGAAGATATGGGAAGATTCTGAACGTTGTACAATTTCTCCAAAGTGACGAACAGCATTATCATTGATATTGAGTGCTTGCAGTATAGGCTCAATAGTCTTAAATATACTTTGAATAAGCTCTAGCTTTATAGTGTTTGCTTTAATCTGATTAGGGCTATCTGAAGGATTTAATTTTTGCAAAGTAGTTAAAGTGTATTCTTCCCACCCATTCCTTTCTATTTTAGTCGATAATTGGTCAAGAGCTTGCCTGTGTTCCTCTTTTAGTAAATGACCAAATTTTTGTCTAATCGCTCTATTACGATTACGGATGGATTGGGTTAAAATAATTTGTAAGCTGTAATAACTAGGGCATTCAATCTTTCGCCATTCTAACCAATCCACAATAAACCGTACAATCAAATAAGGAACTTCCCAGGAATAAATTTGCTCCTTAATGACGCTACTTATTAAGCTATTATGAATTTTAGGTTGATAGGCGTTAAAACAAAAATGATCTAGAATAAGTTGTCTATGCCTTGAATAAGTACTTGACTTATAACTTTCTAAATCAAATGCAAAAGGCATTGCCCCATATTGATTACATAGATATTTTATATCCTTGGGGCAAAATTGATCTATAGAATAAAATCGCTTAGTAGCGAGGAAATAACCAAACATTAGCCTAAAACCAACCTTATTGCTGATACTGCTAAAATTATAGACTTTGTTTTTCAGAGAAGCGGGAAGGTTAAAGAAGTGTTTTCGTTGTTCTGCATTAAAAGACGGAACTTGTTCATATTCTGTTCTTTTTTTATCTGAAAGAATCTTTATCAGCGGCATATTCTTAGTTTTTGATAGAGAAAAGGTGCGTTTTTCGTTAGCAAAAAACAAATAACTTTAACATCCTTTATTTTTTATAAAAAAGCGATAAATTAATTGTAAATTATGGTTTTATATAACAGTTGATAAATTAATGCTATGATTTATGCCTATATCCGTGTTAGTTCCAATAAACAGACCATAGAAAATCAACGATTTGAGATTTTAAAATATACTGATGCTAAAAAGGTAACGATAGATCAATGGGTAGAAGAAACCATTAGTAGCCGTCGAAAGCTAGAAGATCGATTACTTGCTACTACGCTAAATCAACTCCAAAAGGATGATATTCTAATTGTCTCTGAATTATCTCGGTTGGGAAGAAATCTGATGGAGGTTATGAGTATTCTTCATATCTGTATGGATAAAGATGTGCAAGTCCATACTATCAAAGAAAACTATGAGCTAGGGAATAATATTAACTCTAAGGTACTTGCCTTTGCATTTTCTTTATCAGCTGAAATAGAACGACAACTTATTTCTCAACGAACCAAAGAAGCACTAGCTCGAAAAAAGAGTGAAGGCAAAAAATTAGGTCGTCCAAAGGGAAGCTTATCAAAACGGACAAAATTAACAGGCAAAGAAGAAGAAATTAAACTCTTGCTGGAGAAAAACATTAGTTACAGTGCTATCGGTAGAATACTTGGTGTAAATCGTTTGACTGTCAAAAATTTTGTAGAAAGCCGTGGACTTCGATAAATGTCATCTCGGCTACTTTTTCTCAATATAGGTCAAAATGTACTAAGGGCTCTAACAAATTACTAGAGAGAGCCTTTTTAAGAAACATATATTCTCGTGGGCAAATTCTCCCCTTTGGCTTTGGTTAACCTCATTTAGAAAACCAATCTATTGCCTTGCAACAACGGATATCTCCATTGATTAAAATTTTACATTTCAACCCTAAAACATCTGCTAATAAAATAATCGAAGCTATTAATTATTTTGTTGAAAAAGACGGCGCAATTACTAAAAATGCACCACTGGAATTTGCAAAAAGAAGCCTTATTTCATGAAACTAGCAATTTTCGAGTTTCTCTGTATAAAATCTTACTATTTGATACGATATTCTATGGTATCAAAAGTGGACAATTAAATCTAAAATATTCGTATCGCTACAAGGCGTACAATGAGTATTTAATTGAAGAGACAAATTGGAAGAACAATCAAGACGTTTTACTACAAAAAGCAGGATTAAGCCATTTAAAAAACTGGAATGGCGTTTCTAATATCCTAAAACCTCGACTTAGTGAACATTTTGTAAGAACTAATCAAGTCATTTTAGAAGGCAAAAACCCACATTTTATATTAAATAAAAATGGCAAATTTCATGTTAAAACACCTAAAATTGAAAAGGAAGAAATAAAAAATGCTTTAGCTATTTTTCCAAATGAAAAAATAATCCCAATCAGTGAAATATTAGCAACTGTCAATCAAATAACTGGCTATTTAGATGCTTTCGAGCATTATCACCCCCATTATAGAAAACAACGACCAGATGAAAATGTTTTTTTTGCTGGAATTATGGCTTATGGTTGCAATTTGGGTGTTGAGACAATGGCAAAAGTAGCACATTCATTGGCTGCTTTAGAACTAGAAAATACAGTTAATTGGTATTTTGATTTAGAGAACATTCAAAAGGCAACTGACAAAATCAACAATTTTATGGATAGTTTAGATTTGGCTAATCAATTCAAAAAACAAAAAGATAAGCTGCTTACTTCTAGTGATGGTCAAAAGATTGAAATGGCTTCAGAGCAAACTATAGATGCTGCTTATTCTTATAAACATACTGGCAAAAGTAAGGGTGTTACTGCCTATTCTTTTATCGACGAGCGATTTATACCATTTTATAGTACAATTATTTCAACTGCTGAACGAGAAGGAATCTATGTAATTGATGGTTTATCGCATAATGAAGTAATTCGTTCTACAACTCACTCAACTGATACACATGGTTATACTGAAGCTGTTTTTGCTTTGAAAGATTTACTCGGTTTTGGTTTTGCTCCTCGAATAGCAAAACTCTACAAACAGAACATTTATGCTTTTGAAAAAAACGAACAATACAGCAATAAAGGATTTCCTATTTTACCAGATGGGTATATCAATATTGAATTGATTGAGGAAAATTGGGACGCTATTCTACGGCTTTTGGTTTCTATCAAATTGAAGTATTGCACGGCTTCACAAATCTTTAAACGACTCAATTCTTATTCTCGTCAACATCCAGTCTATAAAGGATTAAAAGAGTATGGGAAAGTAACAAAAACCATTTTTATCTTGCGTTATATTGATTCGCTAGAATTAAGACAAGCCATTCAAAAACAACTGAATATTATTGAATTGTCTAATCGGCTTTCTTCTGCCATTACTGTTGCCAATGCAGGTGAAATGATATTTTTAAACCATCGAGATCAACTCATTGCTGATGCTTGTAAGAATTTGATCAAAAGTGCAATCACTTGTTGGAATTATTTATACTTGCCTCGGTATATTCAAAAACTCAAGACAGAATCAGAGAAACAAAAATTTATTACAGCATTGAAACAAAGAACTGTGATTACTTGGAGGCATATTTACTTTAATGGTTTATATGATTTTTCAGATGAAAAGCTTGAAGATTCTTTTTCAGTTATTACGCTCTCCAAATTATGATCTTTTTTAAGCGATCATTTTGGGAGCTACTAAATAACTTCCTATGTTTGGTGAGATAAGAGATTTAGCTTTAATCCTATGGGGGATTAACACCGTTTGTTACTTTGAGACCAATGTGACAACTTTTCGCACGTATCCCAATTCTATCCCAATATGGGAGATGGCTCTTAAAGCCGTATTCCTTCAACAAAAAAGCCCCTTTTTTATGGGGGTCTTTCATTGAAAAAATACTATTTTTTTAATTTTGACACAGTTTAGTGAACCTTTCCCAGTTATGCTTCACAACGTTGCAGATCTAACAACCGCTCTTAATCAACTTACTAGAGAAAAAGAAACCGTCACTCCAGAGTTTGTCAGACACCTTAGTCCTTATGTCACCAAGCATATTAAACGATTTGGATTATATGTACTTGATTTAGATGATTTACCAAAACCTATAGAGTCTAAAAAATTCAACGTCGTATGCTAAAAAAAATAGATATGACTTTTACACGTATCCCGATTGTTCCTCTAGAAGGATGCTACGCAGAGGCTATAACGCATGAGAACCGAATAGTAAAGCCTAATATTGTGACAGAATGAAGACTAGTGATTGGTAGCTTTTCAACTACTGGCGCAAGACTAGAACGCTACTCTCTCGGTGGAATACCTTGTTCCATATAATTTGTAAAAATAGTATCAACTTTTTCAACTAATTTATTTCTCAATAAAAAATTACATGGTCCAAACAAAATAGGGTATGGTAGCCATTTACTTTTTAGATATTTTTCAAATTCAATAGGCAAATCTATTCCATGATTCTCATAATAATAGACAATACCTGTTTTCCAAATCCATTTACCATCAGTAGACCATCCATCAAGTCTAAAATAAGTTCCATCTAAAATAGATTTGCCTGTGGTATATACAATTACAGGGCTATGCATTAGATAAAAACGTATCTTCCATGGCATTTTTCTTTTCAAAGCATTTTTATTTGATAAAAAATCATAAATAGAAGGTGTATTAGGGTATCCCTCTTCTTTATAAAATCCTGCATATTTTAGCTTCATTATTTCTAACTTTTACTTATTTTTTTTACCAAAAGACTTAAATCCTTCCATGTGTACTTTCCCAATAGGACTACCTCCTACCAATATTCCCCCAGGTTTTGCCCAAACTCTATCTAATGCACCATGTACTGTAACATTAAAAATTCTACGCAGATTATCTCCTGTTGATGGCTTCCCTATAGCTGGATAACCTCCAAAACATGTTATTAATCGAATTTGTTGTTTTCCATCCCATCCACTATTTTTAGCTAATAAATGGGCAAGTACATTACTTCCTTTTTTAGCTTTCTTCTTTTTTCCTTTATCACCATCACCAAGTCCACTAGCTTTAAGACCAAGCCAGTTTATTAAAGCGATAGGAGAATTTGCTGCAAAAGCATAAGGAGTTTCTCAAGGGGTTGTTGCTGTAAGCGGATCAATAGAAAGAAAATGACCCAATCTCGCATCCTGCGTTCTAAATTCAAAAGCAACGCTTTGTCCGCCCATCCATTCTTGGTCTTGAATCTGCCCATTAAAGCCATAAATATAAGCAAGAAAACCGCCATGAAACCGAATATGTAAGCCTAGTATTGTGACAGAATGAAGACTAGTGATTAGTAGCTTTTTTAAGCTACTGGCGCAATACTAGAACGCTACTCTCTCGGTGGAATACCTTTACCCCATTCAAGAATATTTTTCTTTTCTGTTTCACTTAACAAGCCTTTTTCATACAATGAGAACTGCTTATTGAAGTCAAAAACACTTTCTTCATTGTACATTTTAATTCCTGTTTCATAAACACGTTTATCATTTTTATAAATAAAAAACGTTCCTTCTCCTATAGGAAGCCAAAATCTTGGATGTTTTTCCTTTATTGCTAAATTTGTAGAATAAAAAAAAATCCACAAATGAGAAGTTTCATAAGTTTCGCCCTCTATTAATTCTCTATTCATACTTATAATTTCAAAAGAGGTTGGCACAACATATTCTTCGGGATAAAGAAGATGAGAGTTTTTTTTAAATAATAAAAAAACTCTTATTGCCATTCTTTTAAGAAAATTATACTCACTCTTTTTAGCGTAAAGAGGTAAGTTTTTGTCTTTTAATAACAAAAAAGATTTTGCTATATTAGTTGCTTCTGATTCATCCATTACCAATGAACATTTCTTGTGCCTAAAAATTGATATTTAGTTAAATTTGTTTGCCTTGCCTTCTTTGCCCATTTGGTAGGATTCATTCCAGCAGGAAAACCTTTAAAATCCTGAATTTCTAGAATTCTCAATTGACCATAACGAAGTTGCCCTAACGCAACATGACCAGGAACAAATACAGCAAACATATCATTATGGTTATATTTTTTTAGTAAACTATTTTCAGTATCAGACATCAATTCCCATGTTTTTGTCATTCTTCCTTTATTTGGATATAATCCTCTATAATGGAAATCAAGTAATTCCATATTAAAACCAGGAGTATTATCTGCAACTCTACCCCAACCTCGATTATTAATAAGCATATCTGCCCCTAGATCTGTACACAACCAGCAGTTAGTCCATCCTCGCTTTATATAACTATCTACTCCTTCTGGATGGTTAATATGTACAAGTAAACTTTGAGTATTTTCCCAATAACCAAACACTTCATCAGACTGTCTACCAATAACATCAGACATTGCATGCAGTGCTGGTGCTGTTAATGTACTCCTAAGAGCTCTACCATATTTAGAAAGAACTCCTCCTACTACAGGTATTATTCCTATGCCATGCAATGAAGCTTCAAAATAGTTCCCGTTATAAAGCTCTATTCCCATATTAGCAACATCGACTATTGGAACTATTTCTCCTAAAGCGATGTCACCAATAAGCGATCCCGTTTCTAGTATTGGAAGGGCGTCTTTGCCTATATCCATTGAAGGACGAGAAATTGTTTCTGTTACTCTTATACTTCCAGTAGAGCTAGGTCTTAATGGCTTTGCACCATCCAATATTAATGGATCAACTGCTATTTTTTGATTGGCAACTACTTCTGCCATTCCATCTCCACTAGCCAAAATAGGTTTTCCATTACTATCAAGTATTGGCTGACCATCATCTCCTTTTATTGATTCTCCTTGTTTAGGAGGATCTCCTGGTCCGCCTGCTTTTAAACCCAACCAATCTATTAAAGCAACAGGCGAGTTAGCCGCAAAAGCATAAGGCGTTTCCCAAGGCGTAGTAGCTGTGAGTGGATCAGTAGAAAGAAAACGTCCAAGTCGTGCGTCCTGCGTTCTAAACTCAAAAGCAACGGACTGCCCGCCCATCCATTCAGAGTCTGTAATCTGCCCATTAAAGCCAAAGGAGTAATTCTCAACATTCAGCTTTCTGTTTGGCATTTGCCAACCAAAGGGATAATAGTCACTTGCTGTTGTTACTATACTCTCATAGTAATCTGCTTTGGTTGAGATCATGCTAATGACTTTTCCAAGTTTCTTATCACTGAACGTTACCAACACATTCCCCAAATGGTTACTACTTTCATAGAACTTGTCTCCACGAGTAGATTCATCAACCCACGTCATACCTGCTAAGATAACTAATCTTTCAGACATCTCTTTAGGTTCTTCCTCTATTTCTAAATAACTATCCCAATCTGTATCAAATTTCCGTACTCCTAAACGAGCAGCTCCATACAAAACGGTCTCTTTTAGTTTCTTTGCATAAACAGACGAATTAGCTGGGAATGATTCTGGTGTTTCCCCTATATTAGTACGTTGTTCATCAACCATCTCATAAGTCGCCATAATATTACCACCAGCATCTCGAATATAAACGGTCGTAATTCGATCATCATTTACAATAGATGTTTTGGTTAAACGGCTACCACTAGCATCATAAGTGAACTCTAAAGGTGTTTTTCCAGTACTTGGATCATAAGATACTCGATCAATTTTATTCATTAAATTCCACTCAATTCCACCTGCTAGAATATTCTGTGAAGCATCAGATGTTAAATTCCCTACAGGATCATATTGATAAGTGTTTACTCCTTGATCTTCAATATCCCCAACCGTAACGGCAGCTACTCCATCATCAACATGTGTCAATTGATTGAATAATCGTCCTGTACGATTGGGATTGGTTGTATTAGGGACTGTAATTGTTGCATAATTATAATGCAATTCGTCGATTAATACCCCCTTATTATAACGAACTAAATCTTGAATATTACCATTTTTATCATAGGTGTATTCTGTGTCAAACTTTTCATTAGAAGCATCCTTGACCCAAGCAGAACTAGTAGTATTATAGTGATAGGATCGTCCCTGTTTGATACGATGCAATGCATCATATTGGTATACCATCGCATTGGTAGCACTATTGGTTTGAGTTGCTAGTTCAGGTATATGGGTAATCATAAAGGCTATATTTCCATTAAATAAACCTTTTGTATTAGCACCCGTTGCAGCAGCAGTACGCAAATCATTATCAAAAATACTAGTTGCATTATGCTCCATCCTTCCTAAAATAGCGCCACCAATAGCTTTATAATCCGCTCTATGATAGCCTAAATAATAAGCATACTCGTCTTTACCAAACCATTTATTTTTGTTAATTGAGGGATAAGTAGTTTGATAATCTCCATCCTTTCCTAAATCCGTTTCTTTAGTACTATTGTTAACTCCTTTTATCCATCCCTGAAGATTGTAATAATAATCCATCCCTTGAACTTTATCCTCTCCAACTTCTACCCTAGCTAATGGACCATGAGCATAGTAAAAATAACGGGCATCTGTATCCCATAAATAACCATTTTTACTTGTTAATGCTTTTATCAAACGATTATCAGCGTCATATTTATATTGATGAAAAAACTGATCTTTTGCTCCTTTTTGAAAGGCAACTTGATTGACATTTCCTGTTATTAAATCATAGTCATATTCTATTTCTGTTACACCAAATTGTTTAATTTGATGTTGTATCTTTTTTACATTACCATGGATATCATAATCATAATAAGTAGCAATCTGTTCATTATAAGACCTTGACACCCTACTTCGTAAATTATTTTGATTTAGGCTTCCATGATTTGAAGCATTATCATATTCTGTAAATGTTTGTTCGCTTAATTGATATACATTTGCTTGAGGAAAATTAATATTATTTAGCTCTTCTAGATCTACAGCATAATTTTCTAATCGCCCTACTTCAGTAATTCTTCCCTGTTTATCAAATTTAGAGTAAGCGTAATCTCCACCTTGACCATAGGTGTTGGCAACATTCGCAGTAGGTGCTTGTTTTGCATTTTGTGACAAACGCAAGCGTTGAGCATAATCATAGTAAAATTTCGTCAAACCTCCATCGGGAGAATTTTGAGAGGTGACCTGTCCCAAAGTATTGTAAGTATATGTTGTAAACAAATCATAATTATGATTTGGATGGACATTGGGTTGGATTTCTCCTGTTGTTAGGTCAAAATGAGCAGGATCATCCATATTTAACGGGAATACCGCCGCTGGAGGTAATGTTTGTACTAAATTACCTGCTTCATCATAATAATAAAGTGTATAATGTTGTTCTGTAGAAGAATAAGATACGGTAAATCGTTCTTGTACGGGTAAACAAGTTGCATTATTCAAGATTTGATTAACAACACTATTCAAATAATTTTGATAAGCGATTTGTGCTTCTTGAGTTAACTCCCAAACCTGTGCAGAATCACATTGTTCTTGTGCTAAGGTAGAATTAACACTTACAGTATTTACAATCGGCACCCAAGTACTATCCCCAATAATTTCCCAAGAAGGGGTACAAGGAACAGTATTTACTCGAACGAATGCTGTAATTGTTTTTGTTCCTGTGCCGCTACAAGCTGTTGCATTTAGACTTGGATTATTGTTTGGGTAACTACAACTTTGATCTGTGATTACTAGATTAACGGTATTTGTTAGACAATCGTAATTTCCAATAGAAATAATTTCTAAAGGGTTAACAGGCTCTCTACTTCCTGAGGCAAGAAATTCAATTCCTAATTCATCTCCACAAGGATCATCAAAACTTTCTTTTGCTATAAATTGAATGAATCTATCGTATCCAATCCAGTTTCCTGCATTATCATATATAGCCGTGTTATTCACATCTACTACTGATAGGGTATTTTGGAAATAAGGAATATCATTATTAGCTTCTGTAACAATTGTTCCCACAGCTTGGCTACCATGTTGTTCTTTGGAAGGTATGCCTATTAAGTCCGCTGCAAGTTGAGTTGGAAGAGAAGGAACATTGATATGGTTAAAATGACGACTACTGGGTTGTGAGCCTCCTGTCTGACTAAATACTAATGGAAATAAATGATCATTCATTGTTACAAAAAGATCATTTAATAGAGAGCATTTAGGGTTTTGCACTGGGAGATTTGCATATACGTTGTTGTACGTAATATTGAGTTGATAAACGGTATTATGATTGACTGAAATATTCGTTAATAAACTAGCTCCTCCTCCAGTCCCACATAAATTATGATTGTTTTGTAGATAATCTAACAAGGCAATAACTCCTATATTAGGAGTTGAGAATGGTGGTTTTGTTAAATCTTCGGCAATTAAGTGCCCTAGTGGATTTGCCAAATATGGATTGCCAGTAGGAATTGTTGGCGCTGTTGTTGTTCCACAACCAGCTATACAATAATTAATTAATTGAGAACGAATATTATCATAAATAACCTTTATTGGGGAATTAGGACTAGCTGCTGCTGCTGCTAACCCTGGGCACATTTGATCAATCCAACCATCAGCTCTTGCTTCACAAAGTTGATTACACATAGAAGAAGAATTGGCTGTATCATTTCCTAATATATTAGAATTAACGAGGGCTGCCAAATCATCAATTGTATTAATACCGCTTAAAACACCAACTGTTGTTCCATTTAAATCTACTAATCGTTCTCCTGTAATTTCTTGGCAATTTAAGTCAGGGAAAACATAATTCCCAGGTAAGTCTAAATCACACTGTTCATCATAAAGTAATTGTTGTTTATTACTTGCATAAATACCTCTAAACATATCCCAATGTTCTGATTCTGTAGTAGGTGCTGCGGTAGATAAAGGTCCTCCACTTTCTAAAAAACAAATAATATCACTACAACTACAATTACAAGGTTGAGTGATTAAAGCACATTGATTCGTGCAGTAATTAGAAAATATAGTAGTTAATGGATTAGGGCTTGTGGTTAAACTACTGATAAAAGGATCTTGACTAATTAGAGCAGTAATGATAGCTCGTTTATCTGTATCTGTGGTTGGATTCGATACATTTAAACCTAAAGCCGTACCTGCTTCATGCCAAGTTTGATAACTGGCTAAGTCATAATCAAAATACTTACTATCCGATACAATTGGGTCATTAATACAAGCCTGATAACGACAATATTCTGGATGCAAAACTACTAAATCATCTATCCAACTAGATTGCCATGTATTATCATCTTCTATTAACCCTACAGCTGTTGCATCATCTGTAATAGTTGTGTTAGTTGAATAATCAAATATATCAGGAATACTCCAATTAATATCATTCAATGCTTGAGTATAAAAACCGCCTTCATATAAACATCCACCAGGAGATAATTGTAATTTCATTTCTCCTAGCATTGCTTCACAATCTTTTTTACCAATGATATTAAGCAAAGCATCTAATTCCATTAATTCTTCACAAGAAAGGGTGTCAGCCATGCAAGTATCTATCATTGTTTGAAGGAGAAGTAAATCCGTTGTATCTGTTAAATCTAAATCAGGATTTTCTTGTAAAATCATCCGTTGGCATAACTCACGACGCATTGCATTGCTACAATCCGTGCATTCTGTTGAATCAAAATTAGCTTGTATATAATTGTTAATAAATGTTGTTTGATCAATCACTGAACTGTTAGTAATTAATTGATTCAATATATCATTTGAGCTAGGTCGTATTGCCGTTAATTTCTTATATACTGTATAAGTTCCAACTTTAGGTAATACTGTTCTAAACTCTATTTCGGAGGCATTAGGAACATAATTAGTCCCAATACAAGCGGCTTGGGGATCACTAGAATAAGATGCGGTTAGTACTCCTGACGAAATAATAGCATTAGGATTTGCAACCAATAAACTACAAGGTATAATATTCCCATCCTCATCTTCTATTTTTACTTCTAACTCATAACTACACCCCAAACAAAAGCCTAAAGTATTATTGGTTACATTAACTGCTTGCTCTAAATCATAAACAAAATCATAATTAACGTTTACTCCCTCACAAAATAAGGTATGTGAAATATTACTAACTTCGTTTGTTCCGATTGTGGAATAGCTATTGCTGCCCATTAATGTTTCTGTTCGTTGTTTAACGGTTCCATCCAAGGCATGAACATTATTGGGCGTATTTCCAGCCAACGCAGTAGCAATCGTTTGCCCTGCTTGATCTACAAAACTTACAGCTAGTTGACCATTCGCATCTTTAGCATAGTTTTTTCTATAGTACTTACCTTCACCAACATTCTTTCCAAATAAACTTTGTAGTTCTGTAGTTGTTGGTGTTATATAATAGTATTCACTTTCTCGCCCTTCTTCTAACTGATAAAATTTTCCAACACCAGATTGTTTTCTTACATAAGCCCTCCCATCATTTTTATATTTGACTTGAGCAACGGGAAAACCTTCTGCATCTGGAATATAATTTTGATGGATATGATCATTAAATGGATTGGCATTAGAGTAATATTGGCTTGCAATATGATGACTAGGCAAAGCTGGAATACTACTTGCTATAGATGTATTGTGCTTATCAAAATTTAGACGAGAATAATTTACTCCACCTGTTGTAATTAAATGATTAGAATGCCCTGCTCCAAATTGAAGATTAGGTCCTGTTATATCATTATTTTTAACAGGTACTGGCATAATTGCGAAACTAGATCTGTTCTCTACATCATACACAGATTCTGCAACAATAGTAATATCCTCACTGCTTAAATTTGTTAACGATTGTCTTCCTTTCAAACCATTATCAAAATAACTAATAGATTGTTTATGTTTACCATCCTCTGCATAAACTCTAGAAAAAGACCAGTTCTTTGTATTTTCAAATCCTGTTGTAATTGAAACAAATTGTCTTTCAGACCATTTGCCTCGCTTTTCAATCGAATTATCTACTCCATTTTGAACAAAACGACCAACGGGTCTTACTCTAAAATAAACAACACCAGCAGGATAAATCATATCTAATTGATAATGATTGTCTGCTGTTTGTACTCGTATTGCTTCCTCAAATAATATTTTATCCTCAGCAGGAATTGTTTTTGTATTCTTAATATCCCAATACATCCATTCCAATTCATAGTATTCAGCGCCCTCCATGTACGGCCAAAATGCTTCTGTTTGAGCTTTACTATTTGGAGTTCCAGACAAAGAAAGGGCAATTGGTAATGTAGCATCTAAATAATCATAACGCTCTGCATTTAATGTCAGTTCTAAACGAATATCATCAGGAACAGTAGATGTTCCACTTGTAACAATATTTGTGATAAGTAGTTTAATATTTCCAGATACCTGTTCATGAATTTTGGCACTTTCATATACTCCCTCATTATCTCTATGCGAGATTTTAACCGTACCAGTTCCAATAGAGGTATTGTTATCTAAATTAACTAATTCATAAGTTAATTCATAGCCCCAAACTTGTCCTGCTATATCGGTTTTGTCTTCTCTACCATAAACAAGAGAGATAATAGCATTATGTTGATCTACATAGGTAGTTCCTCGATTAGTATCATTACTAATATAATTAGGATTCGTAACAACTAATTGGCTAGAGATTGATATTAAATTTTTTTCTTTAGTTACAATATAATCTACTTCATGAGCAAAAGTAGAGTTCATCCCAAAAAGAATAAAACAGAATAAACTTCCAATTATATTTAATGCTTTCATAAGCTAGAATTCTATGTTTTTAGGTTTGTTGGTTTATTGAAAGGATAATGCGGCTTGTAATTTATAAGTTTTATACTTATCTATTGCTGTTACTCCTTTAGACGTTATATTCAGAAATTGCTTCTCAGAAAAAGCATTATCTGAAAGATTGGGTTGAGTATCTACTTCTTTAAAATGCATATCTATATAAACATTATTTTTTACCAATTTAGGGTTATAATAATGCCTTGTTTGACTTACTAAGCCTGTTTTGGTGTCAAAAAAAATATCTAACCGACTCATTTGCACTTTATCATTGTATAAACTATATTGTCTAATGCCTGATTTTTCACCTCGATATTCCGTCTTAGGGTACTTTTCTAATAAATCTTTACCTAGAGGAATATACATTTTAGCTAGCATATTAGCTTGATGTTCACTCCATTTGTCATAGGAAATTTGTTTATTTCTATGATCAACAACAACTAGATATTTATCATTAATTAACATTGATTGCTCTTCCATTTCATATAAATATTGCCCTCCTTTCTTTTTAATCGTCATTTTTTTCGTCATCTTCTCATTTCCATCTTCATAGACAACACTCTCGATTTTGGCATATAAATCTGATTGATTTTCATAAACTTTATACATTCTGTCCAAATCATCTTTTAACGATTGACCCAATGCCCATTGAACAGAAAAGGCTAATATTAAAATTAATAGTCTCATAGATTCTTAATTAGGTTTAACATAACTTCTTGATTCCTGTATTGAAATAATTCCACGTTCTGTTTCTTTCTTTGAAGAAACTAAGCTTCCAGATGCATTGTAGATATAGAAGGTCGCATAATTATTATCATCCAATGTCGCTTTCAATTTATAGGTAATTGGATCATAAACATAACTAACCATATTACCATCTGCTGGAAAAATACGAATATCATCTATGTAAAAACCATCAGCATTTAAATCTGGACTTGTAGCCATTCCTATTTTGATGCTAAATGCGTTACTTCCATTTGCGATGAAGGTTCCTTCTATTTTTTGCCATCCTTCTATTACAGGACCAGAAGGAGCTATAAATGTTCCACAAATACTTACACCTCTCTGTCCTTTATTAGCTTTGGCATAAGTAGGCAAAGGTTGATGATTTCCCTTTTCTTCTACTTTTATCCATGCGCTAAAGACATAATCCTTAGCATTTTTTAATTTCAATGTTGTTAAAGGAAACTTATGGGTATCGTCATTTGAATTTGTGTTAACTAATTTTAGACTGTATTTACCTGTATGTGCACAGTAGTCTGTAATCAAATCATTTTGATTGGTCGAATTCAATGAAATAGGAATATATGGATGTTTTATAATCAAATCTCCAGACCACCAACTTTCAGTTGTCAAATCATGCTTATTGGAACTAAAGTCAATCTCATATACCGTAAAGTCATCTTTTGTATCAGCATTAATAAGATGGGTTAACCCTGGAGCCTTAAAACGTTGACTTCCTGTGACATTCAGAGGGTATTGGTTAATAATTTTTCCATTAACGATTTGTTTTTTATTTAGCCCTTTTAAATGTAAAGTAGCATCTAACTGTATAGGATTGGTCGTATCATATGCTTTTCGGACTAATATATAAGATTTATTGTTAGTAGGTTTAGCCATAGGATAAGTCAATTTATAGTTTTCATGTTGCTCTGCATTCGTAGCAATACAAGAAGTAGATTTAGGTAAAAAGTCTAAATGACCACTATTAAGTGTTTCAGTTGTATTTGAAATATCATTTAATAGCCCTCTTTGATTTGCCTCTTCAAATCCTTCAAATCCTATTTCATAATATTGGGTATTAACACCTTGAGCAATAACTAAATCATTCCTATAGCCATATAGCGTTGCTTGATAGGTTCCCAATACATCACGAGATTCAACAGGCGTACCTCCAATCTGATATTTGGTAATATCCTGTGTACGAATCCATCGATTTTCACTAGAATATTCTATAAATGGATTTTTCCAATTGAATAACGATACAGCGTCTACTGTACCTGATTTTCGAATATCGACCTCATTATCATGATCTTGACCTGATAAATATTCTTGTTTTCTATCATTTATATAAGAATAACTATTTTGGGCTCTCCATACCCCTTTCGTTCCTTTTATAAATGGATTTTTTGATGCTAAGTCTAAACAATAGTTAGTATTATCTAATGTCCAATCATCTGAAAAGGTAGCTCCAGATGCCGACAAAACATGATTTACCTTTGATTGAGTAATAGGGGCGCTCATATTTGTTGCCACTAAACTTGCTTGATTATTAGCCACTGTTATCTCAACTACCTCAGGGACTACAATATTTGTAATCGTTCGATTCGTTAAAGGATTTGCGGTTCCAGAACCATCTGTATCAACAGTACTGTATTGTGCTATTGTTGCTCCAACTAAATTTCTATTACCAGAACGAATATTTTTTAATGTAACCTTGATTGGAGCTGAGCCAGTCATAATACTAGGATCTAAAACATCAAATTGATGCGACTTAGTAGGCGTTACAGCATCATTATACAATTGCCCCATATAAATGGCTTTGGATTTTTTGAATCCAGCAGCGATAATGAATTCATCCCCTTCATACCACTGTTCATGATTGGGGTGGTTATAATTCGTTTGAACTTGATAATATCCTGTTGATGAAACAGGAGACGCATCAAAACGCACATCTTCAAATACAATGCCCCAATTCTTTGCTGCAGCTCCCATCCTATCATGCGCCATATATGCAGGAACACTATAATTATAAATTTCACCACCTAACTGATTATCAACTGTAGCCAACAAAGGAGAACCTGTTTGGTTATCAAACACCTGATTTTTAGTGATTATTGTGGCTTGTCCATCAAAGGCTTGCACCTCTTCCAATATCCCTGTTCGTTTAATAATTTTATTCGCTACTGATGTCCTAGCTCTATTTTCATGATAGTTGTACTGTGGCCAAGGAAATGGAAAGGGCCACCATAATATTCCATCAGTGTTAAAGGCAAGACCAGCAGCACCTGACGTTTGTAAAAATTCTCGCCCATCAATGAAAAAGTCATAATCAACACCTATTAATTGTGTTTCCGTTAGAGCATTTCCTTCAGGATTATCAGAGACTAATACTTTTGCTTCACTATCCAAAACAGCTATTTCTTGATTAGGCTTACCCCTTTTGAAATCAACAACTTTTTTAGTTTTATATTTATACTCTACTTTTGTCAATAGTTCATCAGACATCCTTCCATCTTTTTTCTGACCATAGGTAGAGATCTTTTTGGTTTTCCCATGCATATCATTCAACTCAATACTATAGCCTTGAGTTCCTGTATAATGATCATATCTAGTCATTGTTAGCAACTGAATAAACATGGATAGCCAAGGATTATTTTCTGTATCATCTAAACTTGTCTTACTAGTAAATACAGGAAAATCTTTTGCCGTATAGTATTCATAAACTGTTTCCCCTGTAGTCCCAAAACCTTCAGGTAAATTAAAACTAGCTAAGTAAGCACTTGGATCATTTGCTTTAGAAGCTTCTAAAGCATAATTTGAAGCTAAACTTCGAACAGTAACTTTACTATATCCTACACTAGAACCAGGATGATACGCTTCGTTCATTGGATATAAATAATCATGAATATCTTTTACTTGGTTGTCTCTCACTTCTTCCTGTACTACAGCCCATCTAATTGCACATTCGTCATAACCATTCGCAACTTCATTTTCTAAAACTCCACTAGATACAACCGCTCCATTTTCATCCTTAGTTGTATAGTCATAGACAACTCCTAAGGTTGAAGTCTCATTAGGATTCCAACCATCATCTAACTGTATTTTTTTGACTCTTGCTCCTCCTCCATATTGAATCTTATCTGGTGTGTTCAATCGGATAAATGATTTTCCTAGTTGAATATGCTTAGAAAAACCTTCGCTTACCAAACCATAATCAAAATAACCTGAAAACAAAGCCTTTATACTCTCTCCCATTTGGTCTAAATTTGTCAGCGCATTTGGAGGTCCTCCTAAATCAGCAGCTAACATTTGATCTGGTAATTTATCTTTCAAAAACTTCAGTGCTCTCATTGAAATGGGGTGATGCTGCTTCCATTTAGAATGAAGACGAGAACGTTTAAGTCGTATTCTTGCATGCGTATAATTAGTTCCTGATGTTGGAGGAACAAACTCTATTGCATCCGAGTGATCACTATTTTTATCAATCTCAGCATATCCAGGAACATATTCCCATGTTTCATTGGTATTGTTGCGCAAGTTAATAAGTACCTTATAATACAATTGTTTATAATTCACGCCTTCTCGACTAGCTTCTGGCAAATCTTCAATGTATTCATTTAATTGTTCTTGCGCATTAGAAGAACTTGTAGAAATAGGGTGTTCTAATTGAAATTGTAAATAACGGTCGTCATCACTAGGATCATAAGACACTAGCAAATTCTGGTTCGGAGTCGTTTTATGGGTTGATGTAATATTAAACATACGAGTTGCCTTAGCATCTTGCACATAAGCATAGTCATCTCGTTCCATATCAATATTTAAAGTCGCTCCTGATGGCATTTTAATTTTTTCTAAATGCCAGGCAGAAATTTGCTGGTCTAATTCAGCTTTATAAGAAGGATCTTGTTTGGTATAGGGCAAGTTCATATTATCACAAGTATTATATCCTGACTGAAGATAATTTTCTCGATAAACGCCCCAACGATCTGTCTGATCATCTGTATAATTGGGATTATAAGGATTGTATTCAAAAACATAAGGCGACAATTCTCCTCGATCATTATCTTCATAGGTAAAATAAACCTCTTTTAAAGTTAACTTTCCTAGAGGGCTTGCGGTATTTAGATTTTTAATATTAGCATTTTCAGCACTACTTATAGTTGCTGTATTATCATTATTTAATGCATTTTTACACAAACTGTAATCATAGGTAAAGTTTACTGTTTTTAAGGTTGAAGCATTTGCTAGTCCCTTGTCCGAAATTTCTTTTTTAGAGTACAATAAAATCCTATCTAACTTATAAGAAAAAGCACCTACTTTATTAGTTGTTGCATCTGTACTATTCTGTATGTAATGCTGAGCTCCGCGAGCATCATATCTCCTAGATACTTCAAAATAAGCAATGTGTGTATTCGTTTCTATAGAAGCCGGTAGATAAACTTCCCTATTTCCCCAGGTGAACGCCCCTAAATCATCCATTACATTGTTTTGAAATCCTTGAAGATAATGGGCATCAACAAAAGGTGCTCTCCATTGATAATTATTAGAAAGTTTTACATAATTTGTTCTCATCCAATAACCTGCATCTCCATCTGAGGGTCCTGGTGTATTGTCTATATCTGCATAATCATTACCTAAAACCGATGTTAATAAATAGGTATGAGCATAAGCTGGAAGGCGCTGTTCATCGATATAATCATTTGATCGAAGTGTATTGTCACTTGGTTTATAGTCTATACTATCTCTATCTCCATCAACCATTTTCACGGCTACTCTCTTCGAACAATTATCCAACGGTGCTACACTAAATTTTGCTTCTATTTGGTCGTTATTCATAACAGGCAAAGCATAATTCCAACGAACTCCATCTTGACCTAAAATACTAAATCCAGCATTTTGGTGATTAAATGGGCGAGACAAATCGGAAGTAGGAGCATTGGCATAAGTAGTCTTATTTTTAGCTCCGCTACTTGACGTCTCATCGTAATATTTAATGTCATATTCATTTAATACTTCATCTCCTTGAATATCTAATAGTTCTGAATTGGTGATTTGTTGAATAGATACATTTCTTGGCTTTCTATTTGCTCTGTGGTTTTTATCTTGATTCCATTGTACCTTTGTTTCATAACCACCATTGTTATACCATGGATTCCCTGAACCATCGTTCTTTTCTGCTAATAACTCTCCTCCTTGCCACTTGTCATAATCAAATCCTTCTCTTTTTAGACGCATTGGTTGGTTCTTAGAATCTCCTGTACCTAAATAATCGTAAGTAGATTCTTTTTCTGCACTTACATCTCCTTCCATTTTATAATAAAATGGCTCAAATAAACTATTATCTTGTTGCTCCTTAAAATCAACCCAACTAATATAAGGCCAGCTACTTACATGAACATCTTTCCAGTTATAAGCTCCGTTAAATCCAAATTCCCAAAGAACTCCTCCCTCTCCTCCAAAAGAGCCACCAGGTATGTGATAATGTAATCCTGGATCATTTAAAAAACCATAATCTGAACGATGAGGTCTAAATACACCAGATATACCTTGACCTGCTACATTATAAACATCATAAGTCATGATTGGATTTGCTAAATATCGTTGATATCGATGCACGACACCATCTTTTTCACGATTAAAATCCAGTAAGTTATCTACTTTTGCATTCTGCATATAATTGTACCCATAAGCTGCTTGTCCTATCCAATTACCTGCATCTTCAAAACTTTCCGTACTGTAAGAACCAGAGATTCCCCACTTACCATATACCACTGTTCCTCCTCCCATAAAACTTAAATCCCATAAAAAACTAGATCCAGTCCATGGTCTAGATACTGGGGGAGTATAAGATTTTTTGGAAAAAGAAATATTTCCATTAATCCTAAGGCGTTCGCTACCAACATACAAGGAAGATAAACCATCTACAGCATTAAAATTTAGAGCTACAGCTGCTATATTCTCATTGACTTTTTTATTTGTCTCGCTCTTTTCTCTTCCTAATGAAAAACCTATATTGGCAGATGCAGCATCTATCGTACTTATCTTCATCCCCAGACTTAAGTTTGGCTTGTAAGTGTAAGTTTTTGATCCAGAGACAGAAAGTCCTAAATTAATCATTGGGTCAATACTCACACCTGCTCCTTTATAATTATTATATACATAGTTTATTCCTAGTGAAAAACCCAAACTCATCTGTAAACTCTTAGCCAGATCAATTCCACCTATCTCTACTCCTCCAGACACTCCAACTCGGGTAGTTTCACTTCTTCGAGCATCCAATTTTCTAGAAACTTTTTCTCCATTAAAATCATCTGGTAAGCCTCTCATAGAGCGTCCCATTGACCCTATATTGATGTTCCATCCTAATCCTGTCCAACTTGCTTCTTGATCAACACTACTTACAGAATTATAAAATAGATTAATTGGGTACCCTCCATTGGAACCTGGTACTTCTAATAATGGAATATTATAATTGAAATCGCCTGAAAATAAGTTCACCATTTCAGTTGTTCCTGCTGGAGCAAATGTCGTATATTCTGGTTGGGAAGGTCCTGCTGTTAATGCAAGTGCTGCAACAGGAAATACAATTTGATTGATCATTAATACCAGAAAAAAACATGCTATTCGTTGCATTGTTCTTGCTTTACTCATAGTCGTATACTTACAATTTTAGGTTTGGAATGGCTTCCAAATCTGATTTTTTATAGTTTAGTTTTATTGGTCCTGTTTTAAAAAAAGGTAAATCCAGAATTAAAGTCTTATCTACAATTTCATCCGTTTGTGGTTGTTTAAAACCTAATACAAATGTTCGATATGGGCTCAAATCGTAAGAACGCTCAAAATGGAATAATTTACAAGATAAAGTATCCCCTGATTCAACTAGTTTAATATCGTTTTGCATTGCAAAAGAAAAATAACTAAGTCGATCCTGTCGCTGAATTTCATCTTCTACTCCAAAATTAGTTATGTTATAAGTAGCATCACTAATACCTAACTTAAGCGTGTAATATTGCAGCCCTTTTAATTTCTTCTCTCTTTCTATGTATTTATATTTAGATATATCATTCGTTTGTTCTTCATTGGCAATGACAAATGGAATAGGTTTATATTGGGCTTCTATTTTTAGTGGATAAATTTCTTTTCGCTTTAGTAAACCATTCTCCTCTTCACTCACCCATTGAACATATTCTGACGGAGCCAGTGTTTCGTTGGTACAACTCAAGAAACCATAAAAAATAAAAATCAACCACAAATATTTAATTCCCTGCATATTTTGAATTGATATATTGTATAACATCCTGTGTAATATTGTATTGAGGTTTTCCATACATTAATGAGCCTTGTCCTGCTATTCCAAATACGTAATCATAGCCCTTGCTTTTGCCATATTCTAAGGTGTATTGAGAAATTTGCTTCCAAATCGCTTCCGTATATTCTTGACTTTTTTGTTGATAATGACCTTGGTATTCTTGGTTCGTCTGTTGGTACTGATGCATCATTCGATTCAAACGCTGTTGCGTAATTTCATCTATTGTTCTTTGTTGTTGTAATACTTGTATTTGCAAACCCAAAGAATCTAAGGCAGATTTTCGAGCATTTGACTCTTGTTGTAGTTTATTTTCTAACTCTTTACGCCCTTGAAAGGCATCAAATAATTGCTGATTATCTACAAAAGCCGTTTTGGGAATCGTATTGTAAACTATTGTTCCTATCAAAACATTCACTCCAATTACTGGGATCAGTATCCATATGTATTTCATTTTTAAATCGATTTTGTTTTAAATCGTAAAATGTATTGCTCTCCCTTATTCGCCTCAAATTTTATCGTATAATGTTCATTATTGCTGAGATTAAAACTCGATAAATCAAGTTCTTTCCAATTAATCCCATAACTAGCTGTAAAAGAGCCTGAATAAATGGTTCGATCCCATTTATAAATTTTATAATTAATTGTTTCTCCCCCTCCACTTACAGCATAGTCTTGATTGAATTTAATCCTTAATTTATCATCTTCTAACTGTACATACCCCCCATCTAATTCTTGTTGAGGTTCTGCATAAATAACTGGCTGATTAGGATTAGCTTCTGTATACAATGATTGTATCTCTGAAAACGATAAAACACGATTATAAATTCGGATATCGTCTACTGCTCCATCTAATGCCCTGTTATTAGACCAGTTCAAAGAACTCCCTACTCGAACTGTTTCATTGGAAAAAGTACCTGCACTATTGTACCCTTTATATTGGGAACCTATTAAAACACCGTCTATATATGATTTTAATGTATCATCATTATACGCCATTACATAGTGATGCCAACTGTCATCGGGAACACTTCCTGCATAAAATAAGGTTTGTTTTCTGGGATTGGGTCGAGTGGTTAAGGTCAATAATTTTCGATTCGACATCACTACATACAATGAATAAGCCTCCATATAACTACCTGGCGATAAAGTGTTGGTTGCCAAAATAATTGGATTAAAAGCATACCCCCAGCCACTTGTTGATAGTTGATCTACATTTACCCAAATACTTATTGTGGCTGCTCTTGGTTTTAATACAGCAGCTGAACCTAATGAAATGTGGGTTGCTCCTGTTGTATAAGCATGTATCCCTGCTAGATCTTTAGCACTATTGGGATTTCCAAAACGATCTAATGTATTAACAACAGTTGAGGGAGCTGTCGCATTATTCGGTCCATAACCATTCGGGTTCGTATCATCGTAGGATCCATTTGAAAAAAGATATTCCGCTACCAAGCCATTGGTCGGTACTTGAGCAAAGGGTGTCAAAGACATAAACACCAAAAAGGAGCTTATAATGAGTTTTTTCATGTTGTTATTCTATTAAAAGGTTGATGCAACAATATTTAGGTGCTTAGCCTTATCTAGGGTTAATGTACGTTCTTTTGAAATGGTTAATTAGTTTACTTGCATCCTGTAAGGAGGCGTGCTATTCCCTGATTTATCATCTGCCCAAATTTCTAAAAACAATCGATGAGCATTATGTACTGAAGGTGCTACACAAATGCAAAAACCTTGTTCATTAGGATCAAATTCAGGTAATGTAGGTGAAATATTTCCTCCCTTATAAGCAAAACTAACATTTGCTACATTGCCACTTCCTGCATTTCTGCCTACCTTTATATGAATACTATCAATATCTGAAGTGTCCGAAAATAGAGCAACGACTTTTACACAAAAACTAATACTATTTAAACTATTTGCATTGGCATTGGGAGGTGGGGCATGGGTACTTGTTGAATCTAATTCCAATAGAATAAAAGAGTTGAGAATTTTTAAGGTATCCTGTGCTTGGATCTGGGGTGTTTTTAAAATGAGTGCCAAAACACTCATTAATATTGCTTTTTTGAACATAGATAGATGTTGTTCTTTGATTGGAGGAATTAAATGGTTTAGTAATTAGTAAATGATATAAATTACGAAAACTATTTTTATAGGAAAAAAGTTCCTACTTATTAAATTAAACAAATACGTTTACCTGTTTTTTTCATAAATGCTAAATTGTAACCTTGGTCATTGGTGTATTTTGATTGAAGCTTGTCAAAAGATTGTTGTTACAACAAGACGTTCATAAGTTTTGTTTTTTATAAAAAACATATACTCTTTTCAATTAAAATGAGTTCATATATGATTAATACCGCAAAACTAAAATAAATATATAGAAAACACAAGTGTATATTTTTTAAATAAATTAAAAATATACACTTTATTTATTTTTAATTTATAACCTTAAAACTCCACTAGAGATGGATAAACTCATCCAGAACACTGACCAACTTAGTTGTTTATTTATGTTAACAAAAAAGTAACAATAAGTTTATCCAACGATATAGCGTAATTAAATGCAAGTGATACTTATGCGTCATTCCTTGATCTATGGAGTAACAAAAAGAGGGGATCCTTCTGTAGGCTTCCCCTAAGCAGCAACCGCTAAAAAGTAGAGTTTCTGATTTAGAATCTCAAAAGAATCTGGGGTAATATTACCTAAGTTCTTATGAGGTCGTTCTAGATTATAAATCTGACTCCAAACCTGTATTTCTTCATTTAATTCTTCTAGAGATTGAAACCAGCATAAGTTCAAACATTCGGCTCTCAATGTTTTATTCAAACGCTCAATCAAACCATTCTGAGATGGCTTTCCTGGTTGGATGAATTTCAATTCAATATCATGTTTATTTGCCCACAATTTGAGCTTTTCTGAAATAAACTCAGGACCATTGTCACAACGAATATAAGATGGTTTTCCACGATATTCTATCACTTTCTCCAAAACCTCTATTAGCTTTTTAGCTGAAATATTATGATGAGCTTCTGTCCATAAGGCTCGGCGAGAACCTTCATCCATAATATTGATAATTCGTATACGATGATTAGTTGGGCTAACAACCCAATCACTTAGAAAATCCATAGCCCAACCTTTGTTGACTTCTTTAGGAGCCAAAAGTTGTTGATATTTTCGATAAATCCTCTTGCGTTTGGGCGGTAAACGTAAATTTAAACCCTCTATACACCATATACGATAAATTCTCTTATGATTATAGGCATAGCCTTGATTTCTCAAATAGTGATAAATTTTCCAAAAGCCCCATGATACAAAACGTTTTGTTAACTGATGTAGTAAATCCACTATTTCTTCATCCTTTTCTTCTGGGCGATGACCTGATTTACGACTATAATATGTCTGACGGCGTAAGCCCAAAACAACACAAGTACGACGAATGCTGTATTCTTTTGACAAGCAATCCAATATCATTTCTTGTTCTTTTGGGCTTGGAACTTTTTTACCATTGCATAACCTTCTTGAAGTATCTCATGATCGATACTTAAATTAGCATACATCTTTTTTAAACGAACATTTTCTGCCTCTAATTCCTTTATTCTTCGTTTATCTTCATCTTGACTATCTTCATAGTCCTTTTTCCATTTATACAACGTAGCTGCACTAATTTGGTATTGACGGCATAAATCCGTTACACTTTTTCCGCCGTCATGCTCTGCTAATATCTTTGCTTTTTGAGCTGTGCTAAATTTACTCCTCTTCATTTTCGTTAGTTTTTATCTAATATAATATTTTTTCTCTTAACTAACGGTTGCTTCTCTTGGGATGCCTACACTTCAATCCTACCCTATTCGCTATCTTTAAAAATCAAAGCTATAAGTAAAGGTCATAACGACCTAAACGAGAGAAATTCCCCATGCCGATTTTGATTATCTTTTCTTTTATACATTTTTTTACATTCCCAAAATAAGCTTTAATATAGGTTATGATTTTGAGAATGAATTAAATTCGATTTACAGTCTTTTACTGTATCAAAAAAGGGTCGTCAAAAGAAGCATGAAAAGTATTTAATTTGGCTGATTCAAAAGGATTTTAGTCTATACTGAAAAACAATAGGTTATTTTTTAGAAAATCAAACTAAAAGTAAATAGCGTGGGCAATTTCTCTTGTTTGAGTTTCTTTTACCAACAATAGCAACTTTTTCTATTTAAATGTAACAAAATGATAACAGAAGTTGAGGCAACAATTATTGTAAAAGAGTATTTATCTAATAATGAAAGAATATTTAGAATACCTAAATACAGGATTTTAAAAAGAGTTCTCTATTGGTTTATTCTTTTGTATAAAAAAATACGATACCGAAAGATTTTTCTTAATGATTATGAACATATAGGTTATATACTTCCAAGCAAGAGATATAAAAATAGAAAGGAAGTGCTTTCTATTTTAGAAATAGAAGTTTTTGAAGAAGTTTTCGTTTTTTATTTGGGAACTAACATGAGTTTTGTAGACCCTTATCGTTATTTTGGAATGAGAAAAACTATAGAAAAACCTATTATTATTGATAGAACTAACTCTAATTTATATCGGTTACTTCATACAGGATTAGGAGTAAATATTTATATAGATATTTTTAAAAATAGAGCCCAAAATCAAGAATTATTTTATAGTTCTTTTGCTAAACTGACATGATTTAATTAAATAAGACATTTGGCCTCTGAAGCCAATATATTAAAACTATACCAGTACTTTTTCACCACAAACACAAGCAAACCTGAGTAGCAAAAGGCTACTAATCCGTATCTCTATTAGAATTCTTTTCGCAAAGAAGCTTCCATAATTTCATAGCAAAGCTCTGGAGGGATTTTTGAGCGCTCGTAGTTGCTTTTTATCCCTTGTATCCCTCTATTTTTAGATGATCTTGGAACTGCTTCATGATGACAATTTTTATTTCCATTATGACAAACAGGTCTTGGTTGCCATCCATTCAAATTCCACAAAGAACGAATATTATTACTCCAAATATCCGTTGGTTTCGCACATTTATGTCCATACTGACAATACCAAATCGTGGTTCGTTCTAAGCCTTGCATAAATGGCATTTTTCGGAGGTAACCTCTTGGGTTTTCTATATAATACATGCAATCTAATTCTCGAATAATTTTCAGCATATTTATAGTGACTTGATCACTTTTAGCTGCAAAACTTGTTTGGGGAATACCTTTATTACGATGATGCCAAAGACCAGCTACAGAATACGTTGTACAAGGAGGGGATGCCCAAATAATATCAGGTTTAAAGGGTAAGTCTTTTATCCGTAAAAATTCTATATCCGCAACTAGGTTTATTCCTTTAAAGTTTTTGTTATCAATAGAAAAAACTTCACAGCCTAGTTTTTCAGCTACTTTACCTATGCTTCTACTTCCTGCAAATAATTCGAGCACTTTTGTTTTTTCAAAATCGTAGTTTATCCTTTTGACCAAAGAATATGATGAAGCACAGTTGAACACTTGTAAGCATAGATAGAATAAATAAAAAAACACCAGAAGGGCAAATGCATTGTTTCTGGGTAAATACGGAAAACTATCTTACCCCATATTATCCATACGACGAAATCAATTTTCTTTTCGCCCCCCCTGCCACCTGTGCTACCATCAGATCACAGCACTCTTTTCGAGGGCTGTTTTTGCTATTTCACATTTCCACCACAAAACAACGATGGTATGCAACAAAACAAGAAGACTACTTCTGATACAGACGTGTATCAAGAAGTAACCAACAAGCTGATTCAATTGCTCGAAAAAGGCACTGTTCCATGGAAGCAACTTTTCAAGGCTTCTGAATACGGCTTTGCACAGAATTATTACACCAAACATCAATACAGTGGTATTAATTGGTTTTTACTCAACTTTGTAACAAACTATGAGGTACCCTATTATTTAACCTGGAAACAAGTTCAAAAGCTTGGAGGGAAAGTCATCAAAGGTTCTCAAGCTGAACGGATTTATTACGTCAATTTTTATTGCACAGATGATGAAGGTAAAACACTTTCTGCTGCAGAGGTACGAACTGCGGAAGAAAATGGAACACCTCTAAAAAAACATCCGTATCTGAGACGATATACAGTTTTTAATATCAGTTGTACAGAAGGCATTGAATGGAAAAAGCCACCTCTTGAAACACAAGAGATTCGGCCAATTGGGCGTTGTGAGGCACTTCTTGATTCTATGGAAGATCTCCCTAAAATTAAGTTTATAGACAAAGAAACTGCCTATTATGCGCCTTTAAAAGATGTTATCAATATGCCCAAACTCCAACAATTTGCAGAACATGGAGCAGAAGCTTATTATCGAGTTCTTTTCCATGAACTAATCCATTGGACAGGGCATAGTACTCGTCTAGCACGAAAGGGGATTATGCTTGTGCAAAACAAAGATAAAATGATTTATTCTGAGGAAGAATTAACCGCAGAACTTGGAGCTTGTATGCTTGCTTCTTTGGCAGGAATTCAAAAGGAAAACCTTTTGCAAAACTCCGCAGCGTATTTACAGTCATGGTTGGACTGTATGAAGGAAGATAAACGATTTATTTTCCGAGTCGCTCCACAGGCTGAAAATGCTGTCAAGTACATTCTTGGCAGCTAGTATGAACACACAATTATTCTAATTTTGGTGGAATTGAAATAGCTTGGAGACCGTTCTTTGGGGCGGTCTCTTTTTTATAAGTTTCTTAAGAAATGGTTCTTCTATTATACCCTCCCCATTCCTGACTTAGACATGATAAATCAAAAGTATAGGGATTTTTGGCTTCTATTCCAAGTCACCAATTATAGATTCAATAACAGTCCTCAAAATTTAAATTCTCTTATAAAAATAAAGGAGAAGAGCATCTGCCCCTCCCCTATCAGTTGACTGTTCTTCATTTTAGCCAAAATCTTTCTTTATCAAGAATAGTTATTCCTTGTTTTTTTCAAAATAAGCTTCCAGAATACGTTCCAATAAATCCGTAATAGTCATATCTCTATTAAGAGCAGTACGCTTTAGTTCTTTAATTAGTTCTGGGCGTAATTGCGTTCCAAATTTCTTTCTTTCTATTTTTCTAGAAATATTATTTTCTTCTAAAATAGAATCTACATCATTAAACATAGCTTCTACTTTATCTGGTGTTGGCAAATCTTTATCCAACATTCCAGCTAACTTTTCGCCTCTTCTTTTCTTGCTCATAATCCTGCTGTTTTTATTAATTCATTCAACCAACATCTGAAATTGCGTTTTGCAGTATCACTTGATTTCTTAGAATAAATACTATTCAAAGTATCTGCATCCATAAAAGCAGTATAAAACCCTAAATTATTATCTAGAACAGATACATACTTCTCGAATGCCTCTAAATCTTCTCTTGCATCTCTATACCTTGTTCGCCCTTTTATATACATATTTACAAAACCTACCATAGTAATAGGTCTTATTTTATTTCCCTCTCTCTTTTGAGAAACTTTTAGAGCAAATTTTACATAATCAAAAGTAGATTCTAAAGAGAAATTTCCTGCCTGAAAAGGAACCATTAAGACATCAACATAGAATAGAACCTTTTTTGTAAAATCGTCTAATCGTCCAGCTACATCTACAAAAATATAATCGTGTGTAGTTCGTGCTCGTTGAATAATTTCATATAGGCGATCAATATCGTTAAGACAAGATATGATTTTATAACTAGGCTCTGCATCTAAATCATCTCCTAAGTCATCATTTCTAAACTTAACCAAACTCTGTTGGTCATCAGCATCAATAACCAAGATTTTTTTATTGAAGGGAGCTTGGCTTAATGCTGTAGCTGTCATCATTGTTAAAGTAGATTTACCTACTCCTCCTTTACGATTCCCAAATACAATAACTTTTGCCATGTGGGTGAATTTATTTAAAGAAGATTTCTACTTTTCTAGAAATCTATAAAGTTATCAAAAAAGATTTCTTAAAAATAAGAAATCTATGTTAGATACTAAAACTAATCCGCTAATAATATCTCTATAAAGTTTATTTTCCTACGATCAGAAATCTTATTTTCTAGAAAATAAGATTTCTTTAATTTGCTATTTTCCCTTTTAAGGAAGCTATATTCTTGATCACATACCTTTATTACAATAGAGGGTTCAAGAGGAAAAATCATAAGCTGACATCATATAAATGGAACTATTGCTATAATTGTATAATTCTCTTACTTTCTAGAAAAGAAGATGATTATATTTAAAACAACATAAAAAACAAATAGATTTCTAGAAAACTTCTTATCGAGAAATCTTTCTTTCTTGACAAAAGAATAATCCTTTAGGAGAAGAAAAAAATATTTCATAGAGACTATTTTCATCCAAAATTTCCCTAAAATCCACTATGCTCATAATCTTCGTTAAAACATCAGATAAAACTATGTTATACCAAGATTAAAAAGTTATGGTTTTAATCTAAAAAAGACCTTAGAATCATGAAAGACTTTTTGACTTTTGCTCGATTTTACCCTCCTTTAATAAAAAAAGTGCTTGCTCATTTTCTATAAATCTTATTTTCTAGAAAATAAGATTTATAGAAAAACATACTATTTTAAACGCCTTTGTATAAATAGTTATCCTTATAAAGAAGATTTCTAAAAAGATATTTATCTTTTTTTCTAGAAAAGAAGACCTCTTATATATTAACTCTAATTGTTTCTATTTATAACCTACTTGAATGAAGTCCATCTAATAAATAATTATTATAAGGCAACTTTGTAAAACCTAAATCGGTCTTTTAGATTAAAAAAGCAGCTTTTCTATTTTTCTAGAAAATAATAAAAGTAGATTACTAGATAAAATATTCTTTTGCTTCGGTCTAATAATGCTCAAAGGCGGTTATCCTTTTCTATTAAAAAAACAGCATTAAAGTATATCAAACAAAGTGCAATTATATTTCTTCTTTTCTAGAAAACTAATTTACTAGAAAAATTTATTTTCAATTAGACTTAAAGCAAGTCTAAAAAACAACTCTCTAGAAATTTAGATTTCTAAATAAATAGATTTCTAGAAGCAAAATTAACCCTTAGTATATATAAGATTCTATTAATAATTGAAGTTTATTTTCTATGAAGAAAAAAACATCATCTAATAAAACTGTTGATGTTTTATTTTTATTTGTTTATTGTTATTTGTTAAGAAGAGCCTGAACCCTTTTATTTATAGGGCTTCTAGAATTGAACTATCCATAAAACGGGATATACTATCCAGTAAACAGGACTTACTATCCATAAAACAGGAACCTAGTATCCTAAGAACGGGATATACTATCCATAAAACGGGAGGAACTATCCACAAAACGGGAGGAACTCTTTTTCTTTATACTTCCAATATTAAACTATCCGCAAAACGGGAAATATATAGGTTAAAGGATTTCTAGATCTTCTAACTATCCATAAAACGGGAAAATATGGTTGAAAATACTTCATCTCGGCTACAAAATGAGAAAATTTAAGGTTTTCTATCTTGATTTTCTATCAAAAGCCTATATATAGCTAATATTTTATACTCTTGAGTACTGAACTATCCATAAAAGGGGAGAACAAAATTTTTTATGAAAACTGAACTATCCATAAAACGGGAAGAAAGCCACTTTGTGTATAATTCTTTTGTAAACAGGTATTTATGATGATATTAAGAGGAAGAAAAAATAATAACTATCCACAAAACGGGAAAAATAAAGGTAAGTAGAGTAACTTACTAAATTAAACTATCCACAAAACGGGAAATTATTTTCAACAATAAACTATCCATAGGTCAAAGTTCGTTGGATAGTTTAGTTTTTTTATCTATTTTGCTTCCATCAAAGATAAAAAATCGTTATGAAAATACCCGCTCAATTAGTTAAGAAAAAGGATATTAAGGATAAAAACGTAGCTAAAGCTCAACCATTAGTAGAAGCTGCTTATAATTTTTCTATTTGGGAAAAAAGAGTCTATACTATATTAGCCTCATTAGTAGACAAAAAAGATCCTGATTTTAAATCTTATCGAATTAACATTCGTGACATTATTGATTTTTATGAATGTAAAAGCCATGATGCTTATGATCGAATTCGAGAGGTCCCAGAAAGTTTGCTGACAAAAAATAAAATTATTAAAATTCCTTATACAACAGAAGAAGGGCATAGGCGTATTTTAAAAACACATCTTATCACAGCAGTTACAGAACCTGCCGAGGATGATAATTCAGCTGGGAATGGGTATATAGAACTGGAGTTCCATCCTCGTCTAAAACCCTTTTTGCTAGGACTAAAGCGCTATCTTTGTTACGATATAAAGAATACAATAGGTATTTCTAGCGTGCATACGCTACGAATTTTTGAGTTCTTAAAATTACATCAGTATAAAAAACAGCATCAAATCACGGTACATGATTTAAAGGTAATGTTAGGCTTAGAGGAAAAGCATAAAAAATATGGGCATTTTAAAAGGGTTATTGTAAAAGCTCAAAAAGACATTAAAAAACATACAGATATTCGATTTGAATTTGATGAAATAAAACAAGGACGGGCTGTTTATGCATTAAATTTTAAGATTTATGATAATGGAAATGTAAAAGCAACTACTTCGGCAATGATAGAAGCAGAAGTAACGAATGTAGGGAATGGTTATGAATTGTTTCTAATTATCCGTGATTGGGGAATTACAAAAGAAACCTTTAATGAATTTGTTAGGAACTATTCTATACAACACATAAAGGAACGAATTGAATATATTCAAAATGCGCCTAAGAATAATCAAATTAAAAATAGGGCAGGTTATTTAAGAAAGTTGTTAGAGCAGCCTACCTTATTTGATGAAAGTAAAATAAAGAAACAAACACATGTAATAACAAAAAGAAAGAAAGCTGCTCAAGCAAAGAATAAGGCAAAGTTGAAAGAGCAACTAGTGGAATTAAAACGTCTATTAAACGCTGCTGAAAATGAGCAAATCGATATATTCTTTCAAGACCATCCAGCTGAAAAATTAGCAATCATCCAGCAAACAAAAGCTTCTGGATTGGCCAAAAATAAGTTTGACAATTTATTGAGTGATGAAGAAAATTTTAGTGATAATCCTCGTTTTCAATTATTTGTCTATGCAGAGGCTAAAAAAACATATCCAGAATTGTTAACAGAAGTTCGTTCTACCTATTTACCTCAGATTGAAGCATTAAAAAAGATTGCTTAATATGCAAAAATCAAGCTTCTGGGGGGAGTTGTTTATTGTGTTTTTCTTTCAATTTCTTGAAGGAACTAGAACCAATTAAGATACCCATTTGATAAATTGCAATACGATTGAGTTCTTCAAGGCGTTCTTGGTGATCAAGTCCTGATTTGATAAATTCAGCATTTAAATTCTCAATATTGGCCAAAATTAGCAATTGTTCAGGTGTTGCATGATCCCTAATATTACCTTTTAAATCAGGATTTTCTTGCTTCCACTGTTTGGCTGTCATTCCAAAAATTGCCATATTGAGTAGATCAGCTTCGTTAGCATAAATCATAGGTACTTGACGGGTACCCTCTATTTTAGGAGGAATTAAATATTCTTTGATAGCATCTGTATGTAAACGATAGTTAATTTTACTCAGTAGTCGTTTTACATCCCAAGCCAACGATTTTTGTTGATGCTCTAATTCTTTTAGTTTTTGGAACTCAACAATTAGATACAACTTAAATTCAGGACTTAACCAAGAGCCAAATTCAAAGGCAATATCTTTATGGGCAAATGTTCCCCCATAACGCCCTGCTTTGGAAACTAATCCAATGGCACCTGTTGTGCTAATCCACTTTTTAGCAGAAAGATAAAAGCGGTTGGTTCCTGCTTCATTTTTAATTCCCTCGAATTCGAGGGAATTAAAATTAGGGTTGTAAACTTTTTCCCAAACGCCTAAAAATTCAATTGTATTTTTGTTTCTCAACCATTGTTCAATTAGGGCATTGCCACCTTCAAAGTTCTTAACCATATCCGTTAGAGAAAGAAAATCTTTTTCTTGTTTTTTAACAACACTAATAGGTGTTCCAAGTACAGATATGTTTTGTTTTTTATTTTTACTCATCTTGATAATTTGGTTAAGAATTATTTGGATAATAATAGAGGATTAAGAATTCTTACATAATTTACTTCTGAAACTCTCGAACGTATTTATACAGGGTAGGTTTTGAAATACCAAACATATTGCAAATTTCCATGATAGGATGTTTTTTACTTTGGTATAAATCGAAAACCATTTGACGTTTTTCTTGTGTCAGAGATTTACGTCTTCCTCCTAATCGCCCCCTAGCTCTAGCAGCAGCTAACCCAGCTTTGGTTCGTTCCAAAATTAAATTACGCTCAAATTCTGCTAACGCTCCAAAGATATGAAAAATGAGTTTACCTGTAGAGGTACTTGTGTTGATAGATTCCTCAATGGATAAAAAGCTAACCTGCTGTTCTTCCAAATAATTTATCCATTCAATTAAATCTTTTAGTGAACGCCCCAAGCGATCTAACCTCCAAACAACAAGAGTGTCTCCTTTGCGAAGGATAGTTTTTATCGTATCAAGACCAGGGCGACTAGTATTTTTACCAGAAGCTGTGTCAAGAATGACTTTTTCACAACCTGCTTTTTCCAAAGCATCCTGTTGCAAGTCTAAATTTTGTTCATGGGTCGATATTCGAGCATATCCAATCAACAT
>NZ_AP026868.1 GCF_026000115.1 Aureispira anguillae | reverse complement strand
TTTAGGGGCTTAATACAAGTGAGTTTTAATAAAGAAAGTTTAGCATAACTAAACTTTTAGTATAAAGCTTGCAAATTTACGATTTATTGCTACTTAAACCAAACATTGGAGGTATTAAGAAAGAAGTGCTTTTGGAGAGAGGGAGATAGACTAAAAATAAAAAACTAGCAAAAATAAGCTCTGCTAGTCTTTTTATAAAAAAAACAATTGATTAGGATAGTACTCAATTACCGTGGACTAGTGGGCTATTGTAATGATCACATTTCCTTTTTTACGCCCCTTATCAACGTATCGATGTGCTGCTATAATCTGTTCTAATGGGTACGTTTTATCAATGACAGGTTGTATTTTTCCTTGCTCAATTAATTGGTTAAAAAACACCAAATCTTCAGCGGTTTCACTCATCACTCCAGCGATTACTTTTTGGCTACTGAAGATAGAAGCCCACAACGCTTGGAGCATTCCTGTAAGTCCACTAGCAGCCAATAGTAAGGTGCCTTTTTTCTTAAGTGCTTTTTTGCAACTGGATAAGGAGCTTTTTCCTACCGTTTCAAAAACTACGTCGTAAACTTCTTTTTTTTGACTAAAATCTTCTTTCGTATAATCAATAACCTTGTCTGCTCCTAGTGATTTTACCAGTTCTAAATTAGAGGTACTACAAACGCCAGTTACTTCTGCTCCCCAATATTTAGCGAGTTGAATGGCAGCCGTGCCTATTGCTCCAGAAGCACCATAAATTAACACCTTTTGCCCCGCTTGAATATTTGCTTGTTTCAAAAAATATAAGGCAGTATTCCCCCCAAAAGGAATAGAGGCAGCTTCTTCATAGCTTATATTTTGAGGTTTTAAGGCAAGCACCCCCTTTTCAGGTAGGCATTTATATTCGGCATAAGCACCAAAGCTCATATTGGTTGTTCCATAAACGTTATCTCCTTTTTTAAATTGAGTAACATTTTTGCCAACGGCTTCAACGACACCAGCTACAACAAAACCCAATATGGGTTGTCTAGGTCTTAGAAAACCAAAAATCAATCGAATAAGAAATGGATCTGCTTTTCGTAAACGGCTATCTCCTGACGAAACAGCCGTAGCATAATTTTTTATTAATACCTCATCCTCTTTGGGACTAGGTTGGCTTACTTCGCTAAGTTGAAGCACTTCTGGGGCTCCATATTGAGTGCATACAATTGCTTTCATTCTTTATGTTCAGATTTAAAACAAATAATTATACACAAAGATAAAGGAGTAGTAGTTAGGATGCGTTCGGAATTATAAATACGAACGTATTGAGGGATTTTTCGATTGGTAGTTCGCTTTATTAAATAATACTCTTATTGCACGATAATTTTTCCAGTATTGATTAATTCATAATTTCCTTTTAGTTGATACCAAGTATCTCTAACAATTACAGAAAATACCGTATCGACTCCTCTAACTGAAAGAGATTGGGTGTTAAAACAAGCTAATTGGCTGTAGTTGTAAACCTTGGTGAGGTATCAACAGTTAATCCCCCCAATAAATAAGGGGAGTCTTATTTTAAGGCCACCTTAAATGTATTTAAACCCTCCTAATGCTCATTTTCTATTTGTTTTGAATGTTAAACTTTAAACTATCGCAAGTTTTTGTTTGTTAGGTGATTATGGAGGGGTTGCTGTTATTGAACACATAATTTAGAGCATTATTTAGGCTTTGTTTTTATTGCTGTGTCGCATAATTTTATACAAAAAATGTTCGCAATGAACACACTAATATTTCGAAGTTGTTTAAGAATAACCTTACATCGCTAATGAAAGCTAATTTCTAGCTACTCTGCGTTAAAAATTTGCTCCATAGCGCTGCTATGAAGAAAATTTTTGCCTTGTTTATCTAAAAATTAGTACTCATTATCAACAAAATTCCATTTTTAAACAACTTCTTCTAATAGAAACCAATAGTTTGTATATATATGACGACTTTCCTACGATTAAATTATAGCTGGATAATTCTTACGCTGTGCTTTTTTTCAAAATCATTCTTATCAGCTCAACCAATAGTTGATGAAACTAACTTTAAGACGTTTCAAAAGCAAACTGTACAATTTGAAGAAAATAAAGGACAGGTTTGGGATATGAATAATGAGCCAGTTCCCTCTGTGCGCTATCATTACCAAAAGGATAACATTCATATCTTTATGTTATCTACAGGTATTGCTTATCAATTCAACAAGCAAGAAGATTCGGGGGCTCATCAAACGAGGAAAAGGCATCTCGATGCCAAAGAACGATTGGTTCGAACAAAAACAACTCCTGAAGTTCGTTTGGAAACCTATAGAATGGATATGCAGCTAATAGGAGCAAACCCTACTCCAACTATCATAGCAGAAGAGAAAAGCCAAGATTACGTTAATTATTACAATCGTAATGCACTGGCAGTACACAGCTTTAGAAAATTGATTTATAAAGATATTTATCCTGATATAGACTGGGTAATTTATACCACAGATAAGGGGTTAAAATATGATTTTGTAGTACATCCAGGTGCTGATCCTAAGCAGATAAAAATGCAGTTTGACAATCATGAATCCTTACAGCTTAATCGAGATGGAAGTTTTACCTTGTCTAGTCCTATGGGAACAATTACAGAGCAAGCACCTGTTTCGTTTCAAGACAACCAAGAAATCCCTACTACCTTTCAACTCAATGAAGACCAAATAACGTTTCAAGTAGCTCCGTACAATTCTACTAAAAAACTAGTTATTGATCCTAGTTTAGTTTGGGCTACCTATTATGGAGGGAGTGAGCGAGAACTTGGATATAGTTGTTCTGTCGATAATAGTGGTAATATATTTATAGTGGGAGAGGCGCATTCTACTAATAATATAGCCTCTGGAGGGCACCAAAACACTTATATAGGAGGAACAGATGCTTATTTGGTGAAATTCAATAGCAGTGGAGTTCGCCAATGGGGAACCTATTATGGGGGAAGTAGTAGTGAAACGGGGAGAGATTGTATTGCAGATGCGAGTGGGAATATCTATTTGGCTGGTAGAACGAGTTCTACCAATAATATAGCGTCAGGAGGACATCAAAATACCTATGGAGGAGGAATAGATGCTTTTTTGGTGAAATTCAATAGCAATGGAGTTCGCCAATGGGGAACCTATTATGGTGCTAATGCTGATGATTATGGTTATGCTTGTGCTGTGGATAACAATGGCAATGTATTTTTAGGAGGAGATACAGAGTCAACTGCCAATATTTTTCTTGGAGGACATCAAAGTACCTATGAAGGGGGATCAGATGCCTTTTTAGTGAAATTTAATAGCAATGGAGTTCGTCAATGGGCAACTTACTATGGAGGAAATGGTCCTGAAACCACCTTTGATTGTGCAATAGATAATAATAACAATGTATTTTTGACAGGGATAACTCGTTCTACCAATCATATAGGTTCAAGTGGGCATCAAAATACGCATGGAGGTGGAACCAATGATGCATTTTTAGTTAAGTTTAATAGCAGTGGTGTTCGTCAGTGGGGCACCTATTATGGGGGCAATGATTTTGAATATGTTTACGGTTGTTCAACAGATGGTAATAATAATGTATTTATAGCGGGGTTTACCAAATCGTTCAATAATATAACCTCAGGCGGTCATCAAAACACGCATGGGGGCGGAGCAAATGATGCCTTTTTAGTGAAATTTAATCATAATGGAGTTCGTCAATGGGCAACTTATTATGGGGGAAATGGAGAGGATTACGGTGTTGCTTGTTCTGTCGATAACCTAGGAAATGTGTTGTTGGCTGGTGAAACTACTTCTGCTACTAATATAGCTATCAATGGCTATCAAAATACTTATGGGGGGAACAGTGATGCTTTTTTTATTAAGTTCGATAATAATGGCGTTCGTCAGTGGGGATCTTATTTTGGAGGGAATAACCGTGACTATAGCTGGGACTGTGTGATAGATGCAACAAATAGTATCTACTTAATGGGAGATACTGAATCTTTGAGTAACATAGCTTTAGGAGGACATCAGAATACTTATGGAGGAGGAAATAAAGATTCTTATTTAGCCAAATTTCAAGACGCTAATACGTTACTTGCTGTAAGTTTTCTTGATTTTCAAGCTCAAAGAATAGCCATGGATAAGGTATTGTTAGAATGGCAGGTAGATGATATAGAAGTGGCTACGCAATTTTTTATAGAACGTTCTTTTAGTACCAAATTTGAGGTTGTAGCAAGGTTAGATAATAACGAGCGTTCATTTGTGGATGAAATTAGCACCAACTCAACGATTTACTACCGATTAAAGGGAATCGAAAAAGATGGGACAGTAACCTATTCTTCCGTTAGAGCGGTAGAAGGAAATGGGCAGGAAAATGCCATTTCTATTTATCCCAACCCAGTTCAGAATACCCTTTATCTGACCATGGACCAATGGCAAACGGCTTCTGTTCGCATTACCGATTTGAGTGGTAAACTTGTACTCCCTCCTTCATCGTTCGCACAGCAGCTCGCTACGATAGATGTAAGTAGCCTTCCAGCAGGCATCTACCTCTTCACGATTCAGGTAGATTCGGGAGCAAAAATTATGCGTAAACTCGTTAAAGAATAAAAAAGGATAAGTAAGTAGATGAACCAAAGAGTAGGTTAAAAATTAACCAAGTGCTCTTAATTTGTTATTCATTAGCGTTGATGTAATACATCAACTAACGAACCTAACAAGACATCTACTTACTTAATATCTTACCTATTTATATAGCTACTTTCTGTTTTTACCTGCCCTTCTAATCGATTTGACTTAAATGCTCATCTTCTTTTTTCTGATAAAACAAGCAAACCTTAAAATCCTTTCTTCTCAAGAAGTACTTGCGGTAAATATTTTTCTCTCGAATCTTAAAAAAGAATAAAAACTTCTTGACTACTTTTCCTCTACATTGCCCAAAAGCAGTGCGTCTGTGGTAGGGATCAGCAATCGTATAGTTCAAAATTAAGGTATCTCCGTTCTTATCCAACGCTTTTGCATAAACGATAGCATCACTACATGAATTACAAAGCATTTCTTCTGGCACAGGAATCTTTACCATTCGTTTAGATCCCTTTTTAATCGACCCCAGAATTGAAAAAGGAGCATCAAAAGAAATTTTGGCATCCAACAAATGAAGTCCTTTAGCTACTTTTACTCTAGTTAGATAATAACGATCGCCATTACCAGAACCTTTCCGATCTCCATTATAGATGCCTGCTCCACAGACTTCGGTCTTGTAATACAATTGACCATTTATTTCTACGAGCTCCATTGACTCAGCAGAATCCACCCACGAACCATCTGGTCTTTGAAACCATTTGGTTATTCCCCTAACAGGAGCATTACACCCTTTATTAATGCTACTTGTTCTAAGTGGAATGTGCGCAATTATACAAGGAGGATCCTCATAACGTTTGGAGGAATTAGCAGGATTTTTACATAACTCTACTTTGAACATCCCAACAGAAATAAGAGGAGTACCATCTGCTGCCATTGTACTTAAGCCAGCTGCTCTAGCTGAATCTGGATGAATAAATTCAGTAAATTTAAAGCAGTCCTTATGAGCATAATAATCGCAGATCCCAAAGGTTACCAAGGAGCCATTGGGCATGGTTAGTGTTGTATCTTTTGAGCAGTCCATTGCTTTTTCTACCAAATCGTCTAAGAGGGGAGGTTTGGGTTTATCTATTGTATCTTTTTGTTTTGGGACTGTTGCAATGTGTATTGTTTTTTTTCGATAGACAGCGATCTCTACCCGACGGTTTTGCTGCCTACCAAAACCTGTTTCATTCGATTCGAGAGGCTTTCGTTCACCCCAACCAACCGTATGAATTTTTTTTTCATCTATACCTAAATCTATTAAAGCAGTTTTTGTTGTTTGGACTCTATTTTCAGATAAAATTTGATTGTATACTTCGTTGCTACGGCTATCGGTATGCCCAAGGAGTTGTACCTTAGCAATTTGATTGATGGGAAAACTTGCGATCAGTGCATCTATTCTATCCAAGGCGTTTGCTGATAAATTGTATTTATCGGTATCAAAATAGATGTTTATGCTTGCTGTATCTTGTCCTGATACAAAATTTGAATAAAAAGATGCTAAGATGAACAATAAAGACAATGAGCTATTGATATAAAATTTGGTTTTCATAAGTAATCATTTATAGTTTAAGAGTGGACTTTAGAATCAATTGTAAACCGTTTGTTCAAAAAATATTGATTTAAGGCTGTCGTTAGCCGCCTAAAACAACTTGGAAGCTGTTTTACGGTAGTGCTAATTTTAATTTTGAAGCAAAAAAATGCTAGATGTTTAGGTCAAGAATAAGTATCCTCTAATGCTCTTTAAACCTCTTAGGCATGGTTTTGTAAGATAATTTGCTGATTTTATAGCTTTTACCTGCTTTGAGCAAAGCAAGTGTTTCGCCTTTGTTGCGAAAATATTTAACAGGGCGATAATCTTCCATGTCTATCGTATAGTCACCACTTGCAGTCAATCGAATAACTTCCCCATTCTGCTTAGTTGTAGCAAGCATTAGCTCTTTTCTGTTCGTTCGTTTATTTCCTAGAGTATCAACATGATCTAAATAAACAACAGAAAAATTATTCTTGTTAAATAGGTAAGAATAGTTGTTTGTTTTTTCATTCTGGTTGATGGCATTGCTAGCAATTTGGGTACTCATAATTGGGCTGCCTGTTTTGCTAAATTTGTGCACATAAATATCTAAAGAGGGGTAATAGGGAATCGGTGTTTTTTTAGAAAAATCGTTGTGCTTAAAATTCCTTTCTTGTTCAACAAGCGGTAAATAACTACGGTTATAGGATGAAGACAACACGTAGAAATTAGAGGCTTCATCAAAGAATACTTCATCAACTTTTAAGACTAATTCTGGTACCCCATTTTTTCTTGCTGTTTCTGCTTCTAATTCTGCCTTTGTTTGAAAATCCAAAACGGAATAATGATGAGGGGCTAATGAATCTGTTGTAAACGTTAATTGTTGTAGTCCTCTCATATTTTTCAAATAACCATAAAGAATAGGATTTCCCTCTGGAGAAATCGTTAAGGTTAACCCTCTAGTTTCTATTAACCGATGGTTATATGCAATATAGGAGCTAGTTTTTGAGCGAATAGGGCGTTTTGTCTCGTTCTTATTATTGCTATTGCTTAAACTAATGGTATTCAAAAATGAATTTTCTTTTAAGATCAAAGAATCAATACTATTGGCGCCAAACTGATACAAAATGTTGCCATTTTTTAGGGTAGGGATCAATCGGTTGGTAGGCAAAAATTCAGGCTGAGTTTTCCAGATATAGATTTTCCCAGAATTATCAATGGCAGTTCCATAGTCTAGCATCCCATCTTTTTTAACGGTATAAAATGGCTTCATATTTTCATCATAGACTTGAAAGGATATGGTCTCATTTTGTCCTTTTTCAAACTGTTTCTTTTGACTTTTTATGGTGCCAGGTTTCGGATTTATTAATAAGTATTTTCCATTCATAGAAGTTTGGATATTAATCCCTTTCTTATCACTGGATAGAGAGAATTTTCCGAGTGTTGCACCGCTTTTTTTCTCCATGGTATTGTAATCAATCTGATGCCCAATGTACAATTTGGCTTTTTCTTTTGCTGCCCCCTCTGAAGTGATCAAAAGTAATTGATTATTAAATTGTTTTACAGCGTGTAGGTTTCGTTTGTTTTTTTGCAAGATATGGCTAAGATCAATGGATCGTATGATTTCAAAATCGGCATTATAATGATCTAATTTTAGATATTTTTTGCCTCTTTTTTTATAAGACTTAAGGCTTATGGTTTCTTTATTTTTTAAAGTTTCCATATAATGAATTTCTCCTTTGCCTCCCTCCAAGAGATCCCCCTGTAATCTATTCATTTTAAAATCAGGAGTATCAACAGCTGGTAAGGTTTTAGGCGTTTTTTGCTGCTGTATTGAAACCAAAAGCTTCAATTTGCTCATGGCTTTGAATTCCGTGTTTTTTAGGAGTCCATCAAAAACAATCGGTTGAATAAATGCCCGCTGCACTTCATTTTTCTCCTTTTTGTTCTTGGCACTAGCACCATAAGTTTCATGAGTTTTAGGGCTAGTTTTCTTTTCCTGTTTTTTAGAACTAAAGGACGTGTTTTGAGTGTTGTTTACTTTTATTGTTTCATCTACTGTCTTAGTCGTTTTTTCCATTGTTGTGGTGTGAGTTGCCATTGTCAACTCAGGCGTTGTATCCTTGGTGGGAATAAAAAACAAAGCAAAGGTAAGAAGTAGAACCCCTGTAATTAATACAATAAACCTTCTCCAGTTTGTCAGGGATAGTTTAGCTGTATTTTTAGATAGGTTTGCTCTAACATCATCCAAAGATATTTTAACCTCAGCATTTCTAGCAGCAGCAAACAAATCATTGATATCGTGATTTTGCTCTTTCATAGACTATTTTGTTTAGAGGTTATAGAATGTTCATCTTTCATTAAGGCTTTTAACTCTTTACGGGCACGGCTAATTCTTACCTTTACAGCCCCTTCTTTAGAGTTTTGAATTTTAGCGACCTCTTTAATAGAGAAGCCAGATATTTCAAATAAAATCAGTGCTTCCTTTTTTAAGTCGTCTAATTTGTTTAGCTGCATGTACAAAAACTCCACCTCCAACTTTATTTCGGCAGAGTTTCTGGTGTACAAAGCATTTTCTGATACCGCATCCAATGCTACTTCACGTTTTTTTCGGATGGTGTTCAGAACAATATTTCTAGCTGTTCCAAACAAAAAATAAATCAAAGCATCTTTTTTCTTAATCTTATCCCATTGTTGATAAGCTCTCAATAAAGATTCATTCACCAAATCTTCTGCGCTCATGATTCGATAAGCTCTTGCTTGACAGAAGCGCACGAAGTTTTCGTGAACAGGTTCATAGACCGCCATAAACGCATCTTGTTTTTGCTTAGTGCTTTGTTTCATTATCATTTAATTATGCGGGGTTTCAGATCAATTACAAGAGTATGTAACATGAAAACGGAAAAGGTAACAAGCAAAGCCATTTTTTTTTGAAAAAAATGAAATCTGTGAATGTTGTGCAGCCTTATTGAAGGTTTTTATTTCAATTTTTGAAATAGAGGAAAGGCATAAAGTAGGGGTAAAAAAGGGAGCTATTTGTTGTTTTTTAAACGAGGCACACACACAATCAATAAAATATCATTCATCAAATAGCAATAGCAGAGGGGCGTATACAAATTTATAGCGAGGATAGAATGGCAAATACGGTTACAATTGCTAAATTGTTAGGAGGTTCTACAGATACCAAGATTAGGCGCTGTAATTCGATTTGTACCGAACTTCCACTGGATTAATCAATAGTTAAGTCCAGTGAAAGAAGGGAAGTCTATTTAAGCCAACGTTGCTTTTAATTGCTCAATGACCTTTTTAGAATTGCCAACAAAGATTTGATCTGTTACTATAAAAACAGGCCTTTTCAAAAATGTATATTGTGACAAAATTAGCGTTTTATAATCTTGTTCTGTCAGCTGTTTTTCTTTTAACCCCATTGTTTTATACAGTTGGGCTCTTCGGCTAAATAACGCTTCATAAGAACCTGCTAATTGAGCCATTTCTTCTAATTGTTCGTTGGTGATGGCCGTTGTTTTGATGTCTTGTAAGTCAAAAGTAGCGGTATCTATTTCGGATAATATTCGTTTGCAGGTACTGCAAGAGCTTAGGTAATATGCTTTTTTCATAGGAATGATTCTTGTTAGAGGTGATTGATTGTTTATTTATTACGGTTCAATTTATAACTATTCATAAGCATAAAAAACTTGCTAGGGGTTAATTTTCCAATTTTATGCTTAAATCTTACACGTTACATTGGTCACGTTACACGTGTAACGTGTTATAATGCTATTTTACGTCTTACTTTCAGTAGGAAGTAAGAACTTAATCCAATAATAATAGCAGCAACAATAGCCAATACAACTGCCCCAACAGTGTATTGATAGAAGTTGGTAGATATGACAGAAAGGTTATCCATTTGGGATAGTCTAAGATCGCCTCTATTTTCTCCAAAAACTAAGGCTCCCATCCAAAAACTAGCATATAGAATAATAGGGATCATTGGAGGAATACTAATATTAGCAGCCAAGAAAAAGATAGGAACATTGAGGCGAAAAAAGATAGCAGTTGGAATACCTATAGCTAGTTGAAAGCCCCACAAAGGAAAGATTCCCCAAAAGATACCATAGGCAATAGAAAGTGCTTTTTTCTCAATAGAAATATCAGCTTGAAATATCTTTTCATGAATAACTTGCCTTAGATCTTTTTTTTTTAGGCTACGAAAAAACAAACGTGGGCGAAACCAAAAGAAAGCCATTACACACAAAAAAGTATTGAGTACAGAAATTCTAAAAAAGTCCTTAAAAGGACGGAAGTGCGTGATGCGTTCTTCAGCAGGTGGGTAATATACATCAATAGGAACACAAAGTAATTCTATTTCTTCCCAAGCTGCTCGTACCAAGACCTCAACTTCAAATTCATAGCGTCCTGTTACAAAACTAAAATTTTGCATGGCTTTGATGGGATAAAGTCGATAGCCCGACTGAGTATCTTCCAATTTAATGCCCGTTTCTACCCATAGCCAAAAACTTGAAAATTTGTTGCCAAAACTACTTTTGGTTGGAACATTTTCTTGTCCCATATTTCTAGAACCAATAACAATAGCATTGGGATGTTCTTTTAGTGCCTCTACAAAAGTAGGAAGATCTTTGGCGTAATGTTGCCCGTCAGAATCTAATGTAATGGCATAGTTATAACCTTGCTCAATGGCATACTCAAATGCTCGGCGCATAGCAATCCCTTTTCCCTCATTGGGGGTATAAGAAAGCTGCATAATAGAAGGGTATCGCTCTAAGATTTGTGCCGTTGTATCTGTAGAACCATCGTTGACGACCAATAGATGAGAAATGGTATGCTTTTTTCCCAGTTGTAGTCGAGTATATTCCTCTACATCTTGAATAACTTGCTCCAGCATTTGGGCATTGTTGTAGGTCGGAATAATTACACAACAATTAAGTTCTTTAAGCTGCTCTGCGCAGTTTTGTTTGGTGGTGTTTTGAGCAATCATTTAAGCTAGTGTTCCTTTGAATTTGAAAAAAGTTAATTCCTCACTATGTATGGACCCCGTTATTTTTAGCGTTCCATTGTCGTTGGTAGCATACTTGATTTTTACTTGTAAATCAGGATTTTTTTGAGGAACAATCGGAATTAAAAACTTGACCTGTTGTGCTTTTTTTAGACGCACCTTTTTGCCTAAAGCCTCCGTAGTCAGTTCTGCCAAGATTTGCATCATGCAAACACCAGGAACGACAGGCTGCTGTGGGAAATGACCTTGATAGATCGAATGATCAACCATCAAACTAATTTGGCTATCAATGGTGTTTTCTGTGATATTTTGTTGCGTAAGGCTAAAAAAATCTCCTTGTAACATAGCTTAAAATTTAGGGGTATACTGCTTGCGAATTTTTGTTTATTAACAGTCTACCAACGTTTTTTAATGGAGCAATATTGGCTTTTATACTGAATGCTTCATTTTAGAAATAAAACGGTCTAAAAATAGCTCAATTTTAAATCGTTGAGCAGAGCAGGCTGTTATAATCCTATAAAAGTACAAATATTTTGACGATTTAATGCTTCAATAAAAGGAGTTTCATACTCAGTGGTATATTATGATGCTGAATGTTGATCGCCCTAGGAATTCCTGTAACATAGTTGGACAATGAAATACTGACCGCTCTTTTTTTGTGTATTTCTGTTAACTGTTGATGTTGATTTTGAACTAGAAAATGAGTTTTTTGATTTAGCGTAGTTTTTATAATACGTTGCTTTTTGAGCGGATTATCTTGTTCAAAAAAAGTAGCTTTTTGCCCTAAGAGATCACGAGCCAATAGCATTTCAATATCTTCTTCAATAATTTTTAGAAATACTTTTTTGTTCATCTCTTTTAACACCTTATGCACTACAAAACCATTCTTTCCAAATTCAAAATCAAACAAGGTCATTCCAAATTTGGTCATAAAGACGGTTCTATAATTGCCCTCCGAAAGTTGCTTGAGCATAAGCATTCCTCCTTGTTCAAATTTATCGCCATAAGCCATGGTGGTCTTGAATAAGAACGATTTAAAATTATCCTTAAAAATAGGTTTAAAATTGTCCTTAGAAAGCGTAACTACTTGCCCTTTTGAAAGTGGTTGCAGTTGTTTGGGAGCACCACAGCCAACCAAAAATAAAACCCAACTAATTAATAATAAAAACTTTGTCAGAGATACTTGCATTGGTCTTTTTGTTCTGGAATTTCATAAGTGTATAATCACCAGATTGCTCTAACATTTTAACCTGTTGAACAGAATAATCTTTTTTTGAAAAATAGATGCTGATGCTTTTCATAAATTCTTGTACCTTTTTTTGTTTGGGGTACATCTTTACCAAATAAGTCGTGCTATTTTCTTGGAATTCATACTGATAATCTTCCTCATTGACCAATAAATCCCCTTGGATGCTACCAATCATCATTTCATTAATTTTCTGAAAATCTTTATTGCCAGAAAGATCGTAATTGCTTACTTTCCCTTCATCTTTGATGGATACTTTTCCGTTGCTTAAAATAATAAGATAGGTCAACGGGCTGGTGTATTCCCAACGTAGGTTGTTGTCGGCTTTATAATATAATTTCCCTTGAGATTCAATGTCCTCAGAAAGAACATCTAAGTGCTTAATTTGCGTAAAATCGCTTTGCAAAGTGGTTGTTTGAGCCGCAATACTATGGAGTTGCTTTTGAAATGCTTTATTATCCTTCATTGGTTTGAACGATTGAGCAAAACTAGCAGTAGAGCCAAAAACAAGGAGCAGCAAGAATAAATATAATTTCATAGTTGTAATTTTCTAACAATTATTGATACGGTTTTAACTGAAGTAGCTGATCGATTCCAACTACCTCGTAACCTTCTTTCAAAAGATATTCCAAAAACAGTGGCAAAAAATCAGGCAAATGTTCTAAGTGATCGTGCAATAAAATAACATCTCCTTTTTGTAACTTGCTTTTTACTCGTTTTAAAAGCACTGTTTGGTCTTTGATGACTGTATCTAGAGAACGCAGCGACCAACCAATTGTTTTGTGATCAAGCTGTCGAAGTGCTTTGGCTATATTGGGGTTGGTAATGCCATAAGGAGGACGAAAAAACAACGGCGTTTTGCCGATGTGTTGCTGTATAATTGCATCTGTTTCTTGTAGCTCTTGGATTATTCTTTTGCTGGAAAAAAAATCAAAAAAATTAGAATGAGAATAACTGTGATTGCCAATTAAATGCCCTTCTTTGTCCATTCTTTTTAGAACATCAATTTGTGCTTCATTACTTAAATTTTTACCAATACAAAAAAAGGTAGCAGGAATATTATAGTGTTTTAAAATATCGAGCACTTTATGACTTTGGACGGGATTGGTGACCCCATCATCAAACGTAATGGCAATTTCTTTTTTTTTAGGCTCGTAAGCACGGCAATAAGCTGGTAGGTGAAAATTGCTACTGATTTGGGTTGTTCCAAAATAAGCAATTACTGAGGAGATGGCAATAATAACAGCATAAACCCACCAAGCAAGACCTTGCAAAGCAGCCAGTACAAGCAATAAAATAGTAGTAAAAAGAACGGTATTAAACCTTATATATTTAGGAAAAGGTCCCATCTAACAATCTATTTTAGATAAGAGAATAATAGAGTGATTGATGTTTTGATGTTGATTATAAATTAAAATATGATTAATCTCTTTCTCAGCAAGATCTAAGGCTGTTTTGGTAGCCGTATCATTTTTGAGTATTTGTGCTGCTATTGCCATAGCAAATGCTGTACTCGTGGGGTATTCACCACATAGCTTTTTATACGATCGGAGCGCTGCTTTTGAGCATAATTGTGTTTCAAAAGAAGGATCTTCATTGCCCGAAAGTACGAGGTCAATAGCATCAACAGAGAGCTGTTGTTCTTGAAGCAGTTGAAAGATACTATTCTTAACAACATTGGTATCTTTAGGACGATATAAGGTCGTAATCCCAGCTAATTTCGCATAACTATTGTCCAACAATTGCTCACTAAGTATAAAACAAGCAGCTCCTTCACCCATGATTCTTTGTTCAGGTTGAGCGCATTTTAAACGAGTTAACAGGGTGTGGAGTTGATCGGTTTGTTCATCAATGCCATTCACTAAAATATTTTTTGCTTGTTTGTCATAAAACAAAAGCATGGCGTCCATCAAGGCAGATTCAAAAGAGACATTGCCCTGCACATAAGACATATTATAACAATTGTTGTGATGCAATAAAGCAATTTGTCCTGCAACTGTATTGTGGGTGGATTGCACAAAAGCTGTGGGGGTTAAATATTCCTCCTTGTTTTCAATAATGGTTTCTAGAAATTTTTCGGTATCCTTTACACAGCCCCATGCCGTTCCAGAGATAATGGCATCAACCGTAGGGTTTTGTGCTTCTTCTAATGCCTTATAAGCAGTCGCCAAGCCCATTCTAACAATACGACTCATTCTTCTTAGGCGTTTTCTTTCTATAAACTCCTTATAGTTAGGTTCTTGGCAGCTAAAGAATGCTCCATTAGGCTGTGCCAACTCTTCGCCCATTGATTGATAAAATGTAGCTTGGGGAGATATATTGCCAATACCATTAATGTAAATTTCCTTTTTCATTTAAACAAACAATTTTTGCGTAGAAGAGAGAGCTTGTAGCAGTTATAATTTGAAAATGATTCAATTTGAAGATGAGCTAGTTCATTAACCCACTTTCAAATTGAATCATTTTTAAGTCGTTTTCTTTTTATACGCCTTAAAAACTAAAGAAGAAGTATTGCCTCCAAAACCAAAGGAATTGGAAAGGATATACGTTAAGTTTTGATGTTCTAATAACTCTGTTTCAGGAACCATTGTTCCTCCAAGTGCTTCAATAGCGGTTTCAAAGCGTAAGTTGGGATAGATAATCTGATGTTGTAAGGCAAGGGTAGACAAAACGGCTTCTACTCCTCCAGAAGCCCCCAACGTATGTCCTGTAAATGCTTTGGTAGAACTAAACTTGGGTATACGATCTCCAAAAAGGCGCTGCATAGCAATACCTTCCGACAAATCGTTGTTGGGAGTGCCAGTGCCATGGACATTGACATAATCAATTTGAGCAGGTTCAATATTGGCAACATCTAAAGCTCCCTTCATCGCCAAATAAGCCCCTGTTCCGTCAGGAGAAGAAGCGGTTTGATGATAAGCATCATTGCTATTGGCATAACCAACCAATTCACCAAGGATTTGTTCCTCTTTGGCAATTCCTTCTGCTTCCAAGACAATAAAACCAGCTCCTTCACCTAGGTTTAGCCCCCGACGATTTTGATCAAAAGGCTGGCTAAACTCTGCATCCAAAATCTGTAGGACATTAAAGCCATTAACGGTAAATTTGGTTAAGGCATCTACTCCTCCAACGATAGCACGATCCAACAAACCATGTTTGATCATCCTTGCTCCCAGCATAATGGTATTGGCCGCAGAAGAACAAGCAGTGCTAATGGTTGAAACCATTCCTGTTGCCCCCAAACTATCCGCAATTCGTTCTGTGCTTTCTGCACACTCATGGGTTAGCATGGTTTGGATGTCCCCCGATTGGTTGTCTTGCATAAAATCGGCATAGAAATGCTCTGTTTTATCCATTCCCCCAACCGTATTTCCTGAGAAAACACCCGTTCTACCATCTCCCAAAACAGGACTACCCGCAGAACGCCAAGCTTCTTGAGCAGCAATAATTCCCAATAAACTCGTACGAGTCATACGACTACTAGGAGCTACCTTCGCTAAATGGCAGAGTTCCTCATTGGTGTATTTTACCTCACACAAGGGCAATTTCCCTTTATGAACAGTTTGAAGATATTGAATTTCACCAACTCCCGAACTCGCAGCTTTGATGTTGGAGAGCGTCTCTGATACATTTTTGCCAACAGCAGAAATGATCCCTATACCAGTTATGAAAATGCGTTTAGCCATCAATTCTTAATTTAATCTTGATGTTGTAGAATATACTCTGCCATAGTGGTTAAAGAATGGAAAATCTGTTTTCCTTCTTCTTGGTTTTTGACCTTGATGCCATATTCTTTGTCTAAGAGTACAATCAGTTCTAATGCATCAATAGAATCTAAGCCTAGTTCGCCATCTGCATCAAAAAGCATTTCGTTGGGATCAATTTCATCTGGTTCAACATCCTCTAAGTTTAATTGCTTAATGATTTGAACTTTTAATTTCTCAATTAACTCTTCCATGTTCTAAATTTTTTATTGTAGCACAAGTCTACAAGACTAAATACACTGTGTGTACTAAATTATTTTTATTTGATTAAATATAGAATGGCATGATAACCACTTTCTGTGTAATCTACCCATCCTGTTAGGCAAACTTTAGCATTGCCACTCTCTAACATATCTTGACTGTATTCTATTAACAAATCTTGATCAAATTCATTGCTAACAAAAAAAACAGATTCTCCCTTGATGTTGTATTTGATACAGATTTCTCCTACCATAATATTGGGTAAGGTGTAAACAAAAACAGCAGGACTAGGGTAATAATCTACTCGATCTTTGATAGAATCAGTATGTTTAGTATCCGTATATAAGGTAGAATTAGCATTTGCCATAACTACTCCTATTTCTTCGGGAGCATAGGCATCTAAAGCACCATCTTGGAGCAAAAGATTAGCCGTTACAAACGCTAATTTACAAAGTCTATCCATTTTATGAAACTTAGGATAGCTTAGTTCAAAATGTTTATATGCACCTTTTATAAACTTGGCAAAACCTAGCTCTTTTTGTTCAAAGACAAGATCACCATTTAAGATGATTTGTTCCGCTTTAATTTCGCAATAGGAATATCGTGTGGCTGTCTCTTTCATTTATTTTGTAGGCAATTTTGAAAAAACCATAGCGGCGTTACACCCCCCAAAACCTGAGGCTGTTTTAAGGCACTTATTTAATGGTTTAGTACTTGTTTTTTGAATCACATTAATTGCTTTAGGAACACCCAATTCATCAAAGCCCAAGGAGCGATAAAGCATATTGTTTTTTAGCGCATGAACTGCAATAATACTTTCAATCAAGCCAGCAGCACCCAAGGTATGGCCAATATAACCCTTTAGGCTGTTTAAGGGGACTTCTTGAAGATTTGCTAAAGCAATTGCCTTGGATTCCATTTCGTCATTATAAGGCGTAGCCGTTCCGTGCATAGACATATAATCTATTTCATCACTGGTACAATTGGCATCTTTTAATGCTTTCTGTATGGCCAAAAATAAACCATCTCCTGTTCTAGAAGGTCCAGAAATATGATTGGCATCGTTGGAGGAAGCTCCTCCGTCAATCGTCACTATATTTGTTGTATTCAAAGGTTGTTCTGTACTCAAAATAACAGTTCCTACCCCCTCTCCTAAATTAATTCCGACCCTATTTTTGTCATAGGGCTTGCAAGGAGCATCGCTCATTGCCTTAAAAGATTGAAAGCCAGAAACCGTAAATTCGGTTACTAAATCTCCCCCAGTAACAATAATGTTTTTGTATTTCTTTTTTCGCAACAATCGCTTAGCAACATCCATGGCTAAAACACCAGATATACAGGCATTGCAAACTACTAATGGCGTATTGGGATTGTTGAAATATTGCTGAATTTGTGCGGCCATGGTTCCTAACTGCACTCGTTCTGAAGGAAATTTGCCTTGATTTTTATGTTCTAATAAATCAATATTTCCTTTTGTTGAAGCAATAATAATAAGCGTATCTTCTTGGCTAAGATCGATCTCAGTTGCTTTTGCTGCCTCCAAAATAGACAATAAAAACAATTGCTCTAACTTGGAGTAGTTTTGTGGTTTTTCTAGTTGTTGACTCGCATTAGAAAGGGCAGCTGTCTCAATTTTTGAAACCCAAATAGGATTGGGGTAAATAGAAAAATCATTGTGACATTGCACGCCTGTTTGTTCCAATGCAATTTGCTCCACATTAGCTTTAGTTGTAAAACCTAAAGATGAAATGATATTATCTGCTATAATATATATTGGTGTTTTTGTCATGATTTATTGTTATAGCAAGTTCCACTTTTTTTTCCATTCCTCATAAAACTCAGGCATCGCAAGATACAAATCCTTGTTGGTGTCTAAAAAGACCTGTGTGGTTTCACCTGTTGCCGATAAAGCGCCATCTCGTTTGCGATAAATTTTGTAATCAAAAAAAAGCTTTGCCGCAGGAGTATCAATAAATGTTGTTTCTATAATGGCGGTATCGCCATACTCCAATGGATTCATGTGTTCGCAGCGCAGACTGACAATTGGGATAAAGAAATTATTGTTGTAGACATCCAGATAAGTAATGCCATATTTTTTACCCCAAGCCTCTCTACCATCTTCAAAAAAACGAACATAATTCCCATGCCAGACCACGGCCATAGAGTCTACTTCGCTAAATTTAATTTCATGTTCAAAGGTATGTTGGAGTGTTTTGCCTGTAATGCGTCTTCGTTTGCCCCGTCGAATGGTTTTCATAGCCTATGCTTGTTCTTGATCTGCAATAAAAATTTTCATTTGACAGGTCGCCATAACCCGATCCTCTACCTTAGCAATGCCATTGATTAGGGTAAAGTTCATGATTTCATGCTCTATTTCTATTTCGGTAATCAATTGATCCCCTATTGCAGGCAGTTGTTCAATGGTTAAGTTTTTGATGGCACCAATAAAACCAACAGGAGGTTCTTCGCCTGCTTGATGAGATAAATAGCCTACTTGAGCAGCAGCAGTTTGGGCAATGTTTTCAGAAAGCCCTGGAGCTTGAAAAAAACCATCTTCACAAAAGACATTATCTGCTGTAATGCTTAATGCAGTAATTGCTTTTTGTTGACTCACCTCAATAATGGTGTCGATCATCGCCATAGGAGGCTTTTGAGGGATCATTTTAAGTACTGTTTCACCACTGACTAGCGGTGTTTTTGGGGAACTCATCTTGTCCATTTGTCTATTGCTTTGCGGGTTTTCGTTTTCGTTTTTTGCTGACTATTTTGGGTTGTTCTGGTACGGCCCAAAAGTCATAAAAATTATACCATTGATAAGGGTATTGTTTGATTTTTTCTTCTACACTAGTTGCAAAATATTGAGCCGCTTCTTGTACCGATTTAGGATTGCGATATGGAGGAGTCGAATAGTAGTGATAGTGATGTGTGGTTTCCTTAAAAGCAAAAACAATGGTATAAGGCACTTTCATTCTCGTGATTAATTGGAAAGGCCCCGCAGGTAAATGTGCCTTTTCGCCCAAAAAATCAACCACCACAGTTTCTGCACCAGGCAAAAAACGATCCCCATGCATACACAATAATTCTCCATTTCTAAGCGCAGATCCCATGGCAATAATGTGAGAAAAATCATCCCCAATCCCTATAATATTAGCAGACTGTTTGACTTGAATTTTTTCAAGAAATGCTTGGATTTTTTGATGCTCAGCCTCTAACATAACGATATTAATTCGAGCATTACTTCCCACATTATCCTCTAACATGCTCCCTGCCATAGACCAATTGCCTCCATGTATACTAATCAAAACGCCTCCTTGACCTTCTTTGGCAATGGTTCGAATATGCTCCTCGCCATCAAAATTGTAGGTAAACCGACTATTTAATCCAGCTAGAACAGCTGTTCGATCAATAAGCGCTTGACCAAAGGAGAAATAAGTTCTATAAATTGCCCAACAACTTTGCAGTCTTCCTTTTCTTAAACGTTTTCTAAAAAAAGAATAGATCGATTTTGTTGAAGTAGGTGAGAATAGAACAAAGTAAAAAGAGACAAAAACCAGTAGCAAATAAGCCGCTCGTAGCCCCATATACTTAAGGATAAAAACAAAAATTTTATACCCTAATAATCCCCCTCTAGTTTTACCTTTCCAAGAAGCCATAAGATTTTATGCTATGCGTTTTCTTCGGTGAATTTGCGCAAATGTTCTTCAATCATTGCGTAGAAATCTTTAAATGTATCAACTCCCTTAAAGTCTTCTGCGGTTAGTTTAAAACCAAAGTGACTTTGTATGACAACTACTAAATCTACATAATCTAAACTATCTAAATCAAGTGTTTCATGTAAATTTTCTTCTAGGATAATGTCATCAGGGTCGACCTCAAATTCGTCAACTAAAAAACCATTGATGGTTTCTATTATCTTTGCTCTTTCCATGTTATTATTTGAATTTTCTGATGATTAACGATGAATTAGTACCCCCAAAACCAAACGAGTTGGAAAGAAAGGTATCTATATTATGATTTACGGTTGTTCGGGCTAAGTTCAATGATTTAGCTTCTTCCGCAACTTGCTCTAAATTAATGTTGGGAGCTACAAATGAATTTTGCATCATCAACATACTATATACAACCTCACTGGCTCCAGCCATCCAACATTCGTGTCCTGTCATCGATTTGGTAGAACTAACGTAAGGGCAATTGTCTCCACCAAAAATAGAACTGATCGCCATGGCTTCGTGTTTGTCACCTAGCGGTGTAGAGGTAGCATGAGCATTGATGTAATCTATTTCAGATGCTGAAATATTGGCTTGTTCTAAAGCCATACTCAATGAACGAGCAGGCCCTTCTACACTGGGTTGAGAAATATGCAATCCATTAGAAGAAAAACCATAGCCAATCACTTCTGCTAGAATTGTAGCACCACGTGCTGCGGCCGATTCGTAACTTTCTAGGATAACAGTAGCGCCACCACCACTAGGTACTAGACCATCTCGGTTGGCATCAAAAGGTCTAGAAGCTTTAGTAGGTTCATCCATTCTTACTGAAAAAGCGCCTAAACCATCAAAACTTCCCATTGCATGAGGGTTAACTTCTTGTGCTCCACCACAAACTACCATACTTTGCAAGCCTTGTTTGATAAACATGTAACCCAAGCCAATGGCGTGAGAGCCACTAGCACAGGCAGCACTTATGGTAAAGTTGATACCTTTTAATCTAAAGATAGTTGAAAGGTTCATTGTAATGGTTGAGTTCATCGATTTGAAAATGTTACCCGACCCTACTAGTCCCGTATCTTTGACTTCTCTGAGCTTGTCAATTCCCTCAATAACAGATTGAGCGGTACTGTCATTTCCATACAATAAGCCAATAATATTATTATCTATATAAGCATCATCAATTCCTGCTGTTTTTAAGGCTTCAACAGTTGCTAGATAAGCATATTGACTTTCTTGCCCCATGCCTACTCGCATACGGCGTTTCAGCATTTTTTTTAAATTAGGCTGAGGAAGTATACCTGTAAGCGCAGAACGATAGCCCATTTCTGTACGAATTGGGTCCATTCCTATTCCTGATTTGCCAGTATATAGAGACTCTTTTACCTCTGCTAGGTTAGTACCTAAACAAGAGTAAATTCCCATTCCTGTAATAACTACTCTGTTCATCTATTTATTGATCTCTTTATAATCTATTGACTGTATGATTTAAGTGTGTAATCCCCCATTGATAGAAATAACTTCCCCTGTAATATAAGAGGCTTTGGGAGAGGCAATAAATGCAACTACATCAGCAACTTCTTCTGCTGTTCCAAAACGACGAAGTGGAATAATAGAACGATACTGTTTTTCTTCAATACCTTCTGTCATATCTGTTTTGATAAAACCAGGTGCTACTGCATTTACTGTAATTTTTGAACGACCAACTTCTTGCGCAAGTGCCTTAGTAGCGCCAATAATAGCTGCTTTGGCTGCGGAATAGTTGGTTTGACCAGGCATACCCTTGATGCCTGAAAGAGAAACGACATTAACAATGCGACCATATCTGTGGACTAACATTTTGCTAAACACAGGTTTTGTTACATTATAAAAACCAGCAATGTTAACATCTAGTACAGAATTCCAGTTTTCCTCTTCCATCCACATAAATAAAGCATCATTGCGGAACCCAGCATTATTAACGAGTACTTCTATAGGCTGCTCAGGATGATCTTCCATCCATTGTCCTAGATTTTTGTCCACCTGTTCTTTGTTGGCAACATCAAACTGAATTACTTCGGCTTTAACATTGTGCTGTTCCACTAGTTGAGCTGTTTCTTCAGCTGCCGCCAAGTTACTGTTATAGTTTACTAAGATGTTGTACCCCATCTCTGCTAATTTTTCACAGATTGCTCTACCAATACCTCTTGAGCCGCCTGTTACTAGGGCATATTTATTGTTGTAAATCTCTGATTTCATAGTGTGCTATTTAGTTTAGTGTGTCTTTATACCATTAGCATTATTTAAGCTAATGTTGGATAAGTTTGGCTGTTCAAAAATAGCTAGGCGTTTATTTTGTAGATATTCTTTTACTGCTGTATTGCGTTGATACATGGTGGTATCTTCAACAAAAGGAGGAGTTATTGTTTTGAGTTCTTGATAGAGTTCTTTGGTGAACGAACTCAATTTGTCCTCTATTTGTAGATATTCAATCGCTTGTACAATAGCAACGAATTCAATGGCGATAACTTGATACGCATTTTCAATCACCCTACGAGTAGCAGAAGAAGAATTTGTTCCCATGCTAACTACATCTTGGTTGTCATTGTTGTTAGGAATACTATGAACATACATAGAGTTAGATAACATTTGGTTTTCTGCGGTGGTAGAGGTTGCTGTAAATTGAGCCCCTTGTACTCCAAAGTTAAAACCTAGTTCTCCTAAGTTGACAAAAGGAGGAAGAATATCGTTGATTTTATGATTGAGCAAGAAATTCAATTGACGTTCCGCTAACATAGACATTTTAGTGACAGCTAGGCGCAGATGGTCCATTGATAGAGAAACATAATCCCCATGAAAATTACCACCATGATAAACATTTTGTGTTGCTACATCAATAATAGGATTATCATTGACGGAATTGGCTTCATTTTCTAAGGTATTAATGGTTTGGCTGAGTGCATCATAGATAGGTCCCAAGATTTGAGGCAAACAACGCAAAGAATAGTATTCTTGTACCTTTTTCTTGATGACAGTTTCTTTTACTTCTGTATTGTATAAGTGTTCCTGTCTATTTTCTGTCAACTGGCTATCGCCAAGAATAGATCTCAGAATATCTGCAATGACTCGCTGTCCCTTGTGTTGTTTGGCGTAGTTTAATTCTTTTGACAAATGATCGTCATAGGCACAAACAATTTCATTCAGCATAGCAGAAGCTGTGATTGACCAGCCCAGTAAATTTTTTGCCAAAGAAGCATTAACAAACCCTACCCCAGTCATCACTGAAGTACCATTCATAAGAGATAAGCCTTCTCTCATTTGAATTTCTAAAGGCTTGATGTTGTGTTCTTCCATAACCTTTGCACAAGGCTGTACTTGACCTTTGTAGAGTACATCTCCTTCTCCAATGTATCCCAATGCCAAATGAGCCAACTGCACTAAATCACCACTAGCACCTACCCCTCCATGTTCAAATACAATAGGGCAAATTTTATGATTGATTAGTTGACTAATTAATTCTGGAACCTGTTTGTCTATCCCTGAATGCGCTAACATCATGGTATTTAATTGACAAAGCATGGCAGCTTGTATATAGGTACCTTCAAAGGCTTCACCCATACCAGAACAATGACTACGAATCAGGTTGTATTGTAGTTGAATACGTTTGTCGTCATCAATTTTATATTGCGCCATTGGGCCAAAGCCAGTATTGATGCCATAGATAACTTTATCAGAAGCGAATTCTTTTAAGAACTGATGACAGTTTTCAACTTCTTGAAGAGCATTTTTATCTAAGGTGATTTCTTCTTTATCGAATAAAACTTTTTCAAAGTCTCGTAAAACGAGTCGTCTATCTCCTACTTTTACCATTGCTTATTGTATGATTACATTTCTGGGTTCTACAATGAATTATTTACTTGATGCTTTATAAAGCATCAAGTAATTCTTTTTCTTTTTGATTGGTTACATTCTCAAAATAATAGGCCAAAATCTCATTTAGTACGTCAGCCTTTCGTTGACCACGAACACTTGAAAGGATTTCTAGCTTACCTTTATTCTTCGTAATTAACGATGTTGTGAATGGAACTCTTGTCTCTTTGAGTTTTGGGCGTCCTAATTTCTTTTTTTGCGTTTTTTCAGGCTCGGCCATGATTTCTTGTTTGAATGCTAGTTATAGCATTAATTTTATGTTTGTTTTATGTATCTTTGTATGTTACTATACTATACCCTATTGTATTTTGGTTGCGCAAGATAAAACACTTTTAGATTTTATCAAATTTTCACTTTTAAATTTTAAAAAGTCTTTTTTTTAGAAAGGCTCCTCACTTATAGGTATGTTTTCTTTTTTACCAGAACGGTCTCATCAGGAAAAAGCGAAGCTAACCAGATAACGCCATCAAATGGGTAAGAGATGGGATAAAAATAGTAGTCTTTTTGCAACCAAGTAGTTGACGACTTTCGGACATCAGTGCTAGCCGCCAAATCAAACATCTGCCCTCCTATTGCCTTTATTAGTGCTTCTTTTTTGGACCAAAAATTAATTAATTTTTGATTGGGATTTGAAGAACGGAGAATGGCCGCTTGTTCCACTGGACTAAAAAAAGAAAAGGCAGCTTCTATGGGCTCAAATTTTCTAAATTGCTCAATATCTAAGCCTAGAACACTTTTATCGCTAATTGCTACGCCAACTAAATTATGACAATGACTGATATTAAACTGGATGGCTTTATTTTTTAAAATAGGCTTTCCAGCATCTGAAAATTGAATGTCATTTAGCGGAGTGTTAAAATCTTCCTCCAGGGCTTGTTGCAATAAGCTATATCCTATTAGAGACATCAATTGTTTTCTCTTTTGTTTTTTTCTTCCTATTCGTTCTTGGAGGTTGAGCGGAAGTTTTGTCAGCAAATGGCTAAAATCAACAGCTTGTTTGTTGAATTGGTATAAGTAAATGTGGATCATATTTATATACACGTTAAACATCACATGTTACACGTGTAACGTTTCTATATTGGATAATTTTTTTTACTCAGATGTAATTTTAGTGCTAATAATGAAACATCTAAAAATCTGTAGTTCGTTTTGGTTTTTCAAAATTTATGCCATTAAAAAAGTAGTAGTGTTAATAGCTACTACTTTTTTAATGGCCAAGACTATCTTTATTTTTGTACTAGGTTTCGCTTCCATTTTCTAAATTGGAAATTAGCAATATCGTTTAATATATTATAAATGGAACGAGCCCAGTAATTTCTAAATCCAAAACCACCAGCCTCTCCAGACATTTTATCATAGAACAGCACTTTTTTTGATTTTGTATCAAAAATAACGACATAAATATAAGCCCTTTCTTGAAATTTATTTAAACTATGAACAACAAAAGACAGCCCAAATTCATTTTCTAAATCTTTGGTCTCATATTGGTTAATAATACTCTGAATCTTTTCCTCCGAAAATGCTTTAGGCGTTTTATTGGTCACCAAATCTATATAATCTACCTCATCATTAACCCGCTCTACTACACTTAAATCATAGTCTATGTGTCGTTTCATAAAAGATTTTTTGACATCGTATTTATCTATTTCAGATATTAACAAGCCATTCCAAGTTCCAAAATAATAGTTTTGAATTTTTGAAGGATCATTAAATCCTTCGGAACCAACCAGCTTGACGTGGGAAAAATCAAGCCCTACAAAATCCATCGAAATTTTAGAGGAGGTAAAAACATCTTTTATGTTTTGGGAATAAGAAATATTGATACTTAGACACAAAATAAATAACAGTAAACTATTTTTCATGATTTTTATAATTATTAAAAGATTATGAGAAAGTAATAAATGATTGGTTTTTAATTGATTGCTGGCTTTAAGGTAACTAAATGTTGCTTAAATGCTAGTATATGATTTTAAATAGGCTTAATTATTGAAATCCATAAAAAAACTAAGGCTAAATAATAATGCCAAAAAAAAATAAAGAAGCTTTAATCAAAATAAAAACATATTATTGTGATTTTTTTTAGTGAAAAATTAATAATTTAAGTCAATTTTTTGATAAAGTAAAAACTTAATAAATGATGTCTAATTATTACCTATTCCCATTCTTTCTTTTTCTTGTTTCAAGCCTATCTGCTCAAAAAGCTTCTACTTGGAGTAAAGAACAAAAAAATGTAGTTTATAATGAGTGTACCAGTGAGTTAGCACGTAGTGGCGTTAGTTCTGAGCAAAAACAGGAAGAGTTTTGTTATTGCTTTTTACAAAAACTAACCAATAATTTGACACCGAATGATTTGGCAAATTTAATAGAACCAGAACAAAAAAAGATTTCTGAAAATTATTACAAATCCTGTTCTGCAGAAACGGGAGTTCGTTTTAATTATTCTTCCTCCTCTTCTCCTTATTCTAGTAATGGCTCATGGTCGAGAGAACAAAGAGATTATCATTACAAAAAGTGTAAAAAAGACCTTTTTGCTAAGAATTATAAGGTGACATTGGAGGAACAAGAAGAATTTTGCTTGTGCTATCTGGACAAATTGACCAAAAATCATCCTGCTTCGGAGATTGACAATATGATTAGCCCTGAACTAAAAAAAGTGCAAAGCAAATACTTTAATGTTTGTTCTGCTGAAACGGGAACAAGTTTGAGTACGAATAATGTAGCCAACGCTGTCCTTGAAATTTTTACAGGAGATTGGGATCGAAAAAAGAAAGATTATTATTACAACAGTTGTGAAAATGATCTAAAATCGAATGGAAAAGACTATACCACAGGGGAGATAGAAGAGTTTTGTATGTGCTATATTGATCGTCTTTCTAGCAAATATTCGGCAAGGGAATTGGATGATATGATTAGTCCTGAGTTTAGAAGGGTTAAAGAGGAAGTATACAATAAATGTACTTCAGTAACAACCATTGGTACGATGACATTGGAGGATAATATGGTAGGGCGTTGGGAACGAAGCACTGGAGAGGTTTTGATCTTTGAGAAGGGAGGACGTTTGCAATATATTTATGAAGAAAACGATATGGAAGAAGAATGGAGATGGCGGTATAAACCAGGGAATATCCTTGTTTTTGTAGCGGGAGGAGTCGAAATTGAGTATAAAGTGCTATATATTAAGCACGATTACATTAAGTACAAACCGCTGAAACACAGTAGCCAAATTTACGAATATTATAAAAAATAAAATAATTTTAACTCAAGCAAATTAGAATTCAACATGAAACAAACAACTATTTTTTTATTCCTTTTCTTATTTTCCTTTTGTACTACAACTAGTTACAGTCAAACCTTTTATTATTCCGCTCCAGAGGCAATAGAAGAAGATGACTATGAACTAGCATTTGATAATGTTGTTTCAAAGAATGATTATTGTAAAATGGCTGCTCAAATTGAGAATATATCGCTTGATTTTATAATGGTTAAAGAGAAAGAAATTGTCTATAAGGGAGGAGAAATAGAACAGAAAGCAGGGAAAAAAACATTCATTATATATCCAGGGAAAAAGAAAACTAAAACATTTGCTTTTACTGATAAAGGAGATTATAATCAGCAAGAGTTTAGTTTAGATTTTGATGGTTTATATCTAATTCCTTCGGATGGAGAAAAAACAAAGGCTCCTTCATTTAATTTACCCGCTTCAGATAATCAAATTACATTTGGAGATTTTGAAGTACGGTTAAAAGGCTTAAAGAAAGAAACGAAAGAGACCATTGCTACTTTTGAAGTGACTTATAAAGGAAGAGAAATTGGACTGGTAAAGCCTAGTAACCTAGTGGCTGTTTTTACAGGTAGAGGTGGTGCAGGGCATGCCAATGCGAATAAGAATACAGCAACAAAATTATTGGAAAGAGGAGACAAATGCGTTATTAAAGCCGTATTTCGTATTTCTGCAAAAGAAGGAGATATGCAATTTGTCCCGATGCAAATTATTTGGAAAGACACCTTCCAAACGACTAAAAAAGAAAAAATGGACGGTCAAAAAGTCGATTTTGAATTTGAGCGTAAACGATAATTGTTAAACATTATCCATCAAAAATAATGAATTCCTTTCCTGAGTAATTGGGAAAGGAATTTTACGTTACAGAATATGCTGTGCTGTATTTTATATCATTCATAGCAAATACGGTATGCACATTACCTACATTATCTAGGGTAGCTAAGTGATGATAGGTGAATTTGTGATAAGCCTCCATATCCTCTACTGCAATTTTGATCATGTAATCGAATTTTCCTGTAATGTGATAACATTCTAAGACCTCATTAAACTGCACAACGTCTTGTTCAAATTTAAGCAAATTGTCTTTGCTGTGCTGATTGAGCGATACATTACAAAAACCAATAAGGTTTTTCCCTATTTTTTTGCGATCAACTAAAGCAACGTGCTTAAGAATAATTTTATGTCGTTCCAAGCGCTTAATACGTTCATATACTGGGGTAATACTGAGTCCCAACTCTCCTGCAACTTCTTTGGTCGTTAGTTTTGCATTCTCTTGAAGCATTTCTAATATACGATAATCTGTAGTATCTAATTTAAGCATCAGAAAAAAAATCTATTTGTAGGTTAATCAATATGGTTAATTAGAAAAATTATCTAATTAGCATAATAATAAAGTTTTATTTTCTATTATAAGCAAATAGTCTAAAAAAAAAAACTATCCTAGTGAGATTTAGCATAATTTTGCATTGTAATTCAGTTTAACATAAAAAAAAAATCTAAACCATGACTGAAAATATTGCTTTTGCATTATTGTGTTTTACTTCTTTTTTCTCTTTGATGAACCCTTTGGGAGTAATGCCTGTGTTTATCTCTATGACATCCAATTTGGATACCAATGATCAGAGACGAACAGCTCGCAAGGCGATGGTAGCAGCGTTTGTTACACTATTAGCCTTTGCTTTTTCGGGGCAGCTATTATTTAATTTTTTTGGTATATCTGTGAATAGCTTTCGTATTGTTGGAGGGATTATCTTCTTTCAGATGGGGGCTGATATGTTACAAGCAAGGTTAGGAAAAGTAAAGGTACCAAAGCATGAGGTCAAGCAGTACGTTGCTGATATTTCGATTACCCCTCTTGCAATTCCTATGATTTGTGGTCCTGGTTGTATTTCGAATGCAATCGTTCTGATGGAAGATGCCGCTTCTTTTGAACAAAAGGCAATTTTGGTAGGCATTATGTCCTTTGTTTGTCTGTTGACTTATGTTATATTGTTTTCTGCGACAACAATCTCCAAAATACTTGGAGAAACGGGGAATAATGTGTTAATGCGTTTGATGGGGCTAATTTTAATGGTTATAGCAGTAGAATTTTTCTTGAGCGGAGCCAAGCCTATTTTAGCAGATATTTTTCCTGTGATAACAAGTAGAGCCTAATATAAAAATGTGACAAGTGCCACTTTAAACGTTACACGTGCAGCGTTTAAAGTGGCACTTGTCATTTGTAGCGTATCACTTGGTCTTAGATTGATATATTTTTAAAAAGACTTTTTTCATTTCATTGTTTTTGATGGGAGCAACCTGCTCAAAATAATGCGTTATAGCAAGATTAAGTATATCGGCGACCCCACCCCTACCTTCATGAGAGGCAGCTTCGAGCAATGCTCTGTTTTCTGGAGTTAATGCAGTGGTAAAAGGAATTCTTTTTTTCTTTTCTACTTCTGGCAACGCTTGTTCAGTTGCTTTAGCAACGACAGAATTAATTTGTTCTTTGCTTGGCAAACTTCCCAAAGTGTTATTGTTTCCCAAACTAAAGTCAGAAGTTCTAGAACGTTTTTTCTTAGCCATTCTTCAATATTTTTACAAATTCATTAAGCCATACCGTAAAATTCAGCCTCGCTTTATTGTTGGCGTTTACATCGTAGTAACTGCTTACAGTATCAATTTCTTCAAATAAAGTATAGTTGCGTAGTCTGCATAGCATAAAAGGAACACCTTGTGTTCTGAGATGCTCTATTTCTGAAACCAAAAAAGCATTGGTTTTGGAACGGTCCTTATACATGTTGACAAAACCAAAATAATTTAGCGGTCGAGCAGCAGTGGCTCTTAATTCTTTTAGTTTATTGGCCACTTTTAAATATTCAATACTCGCTTCCAGATTAAAACTACCAGCTCTAAATGGAATAAATAAGTAGTCAGCATACATTAATGCTTTTGTGATTTCTTGATTTTCTACAGACACGGTATGATCTAAGCGACCAGCTGTGTCTATTAAGATCAAATCATACTGCTGATCCAAATCATAAATTTTGTCTTGCAACTCATCTACCGACATACCATAAATAGGATAAGGTAGTTGTTCCTCTTCTTCTTCTTCAAAACTTCGTGCTTCAACCAAACTCTGTTGTCGGTCGCAGTCAATTACACATAAGTTAATGTTAAAAGGAGCCTGAGAAAGCGCATTGGCAGCCATTGCGATTACAGTACTTTTGCCAACTCCTCCCTTCTGATTTCCAAAAGCAACTATTTTACTCATACAATATACAATTTTAATGTTGCACGTGCAACGTTTAACGTGTTAATTTGTAAATAGGGCAAGTGTCATGCTAAACTTTACACGTGTAACGTGTCGCATGAAGTGTTTAACATTCTACGTGCAAAAATAAGTAATAACGTTTAACTTAGCAAGTTAAACGTTTAATTTTTAAAATGACACGTTACACGTGTAACGTGTCATTTTAAAAATAGCAATTGAAACATTAAGGGTGTAACGTGTAGCTTTGTTCTGTCATAAAATCACATAAGCAGTAGGAGTTAGCCATTTCTTCCATCCGTTGTTTTAAATCTTTTAAGCTCTATTTTGACGAATAATGACTCAAAGGCTACGAATAAAGATTTTTCCTCAACGAATAAAGGTCACCCAATTTGCATTTGACTGGATATGATATATTTGGATACGAATTACCTTTTTTGTTATAATTATATTTTTAAATTAGAAAATCCAAATTATGAATTTCAAACAGATTATCGCCCTATTAGGTATCAGTTTAATTAGTCAAAGTGCTTTTGCACAATGGACAGGTACAAATCCAGAACAGCATGCTGGAGATGCAGCTCTAAAAGGTGACCTTTATGTTGGGAGTCTTTTCTCTACAGGAACACCTGCTAGAATCAACCTTTACAAGGTTCATACAGGTTTGCCTGCCTTCGGAGCCCCATTTGCTAGTTACACAACAGGCTTAAAAATCACTCATCGTTACTCAGGTTTAGGGAGCAGTTATACCAATTATCATTGGGGCATGGGAGTTAATTATAAAGGATTACATTTTCATCATGACAACATCAATAAAACCATTATGAGTCTTACCAATAGGCAACAAGTTGGTATTGGTATTACAAGCCCTAATGCGACATTGCATGTTAGGAACTTCAATTCTACAGATTTGGATGCCCATTTAGAAGGTTTCACATTGTTAGATGGAAATCAAGCTTCTCTTTTGTTAGGAGCAGAAACTAGTGCTCCCTATGGAGAATGGGGAATCGAATATAATCCACATGCCAAAGGGCTTAATTTTTGGAAACCATCTGGTGCAACAACAGGTTTTGGAAATTACTTTTTATTCATCAGAAACGATGGAAAAGTAAGTATTGGTTTAGATCCAACTGCTGCTACAACCTTTAATGGAGATTATGATCTTTATGTCAACAAAGGTATTTTGACCGAAAAATTAAAAGTAGCCCTAAAGAATACTACTGACTGGGCTGATTATGTATTCGATATAGATTATGAGTTAATGCCACTAGAAGAAGTAAAAGAATATGTAACCGAACACCATCACCTTCCTGGGGTACCAAGTGCCGAAGAAGTAAAAGAAAGCGGTATTGATGTAGCTACAATGGACGCTAAGTTATTGGAGAAGATTGAGGAGTTAACACTTTATATGATTCAACTAAAAGAAGAAAATGAAGCCTTGAAAGCAGAAATGGAACAATTGAAAAATAAAATTAAGTAAGCAACATGAAAATTATTATGTATAAATTAATTAGCTTGTTTCTCCTAGGGCTTACTTGGAACAACGTTTGGGCTCAAACAATAGATGGTCCTACTGAAATTTGTCCATCAAGTCTACTGGTCACTACTTATGAACTCATTGATTATCCTTGTGATGCTATCGCTAATCTAAACTGGCAGCTTGATTATCCTGTATCTGCTGCTTATGGAGGGTCGAATCCCGTAGTTATTACATGGTCTACAACAGGGGCAGATGACGAAGCTATTTTATCGGTTACGTATGACTGTATTAATTATAGCAGTGATGGGACTCCAGTAGTCACCAAAGATACCGTTGAGCTGGAGATCGCTATTCTAAATATCAATGAACCAATCATAACTTCATCTAGTCTAGTCGAATTAACCTGTAGTGAAACGGAGTTTACCGTCAATATAGCCTCCCAACCAGGTTCAGCAACCTATAGCGTTACTCATCCTGATTGTTTTGGATACAGTTATAGTTCTAGTAGCTCTCAATTTAACTTTACCACAGATAATTCTGCGAGTGGAGAGATTTGTATTACTATTTATCAACCAAGTTGTGGGACATCTAGGACAGAGTGTATTACTGTAACAAGAGAATGCGAAGATAATTTGACCTTTTCTAGCGCATCACCGATTTCAAATAGTTATAATCCTGTTAACAACTATATTACAGCATCTGATGTGTCAACAGCTTCATTTAGTAATCTAGAATTTAAAGCAGGAAAAGCTATTTTGTTGCAGCCTGGATTTTCTGGAGATAAGGTGTTTCTAGCGCATATAGGCCCCTGTTCTTGTGTACCTGATGGGCAGACTGGTTGTTTTTATCAGAGATCTGCGCAAAGCACTTCAACAGGCACAAGCAGTACGAGAAGGAATCCACAAAGTAGTGTTAATCCCGATTATATAGCTAAACAACAAACAAGGCTTGTTTCAACAGAAGATGCCGTAAGTAATGCGTTTAGCATTTATCCTAATCCATCCTCAGGAGCGTTTACCATCCATTTTGAGAAACAGCCTCTGAATGCAACGATTCAGATTTTTGATATAATGGGAAGATTACAAAAAAGCATTCCAGCCAATAACCCCATTCAGGTTATTGATGCTTCTGAATTAGAGAGTGGAGTTTACCTTGTTGTCGTATCTGGTCAAGAACATTTATTTAAAGAGAAAATAATTATTTCGAAATAAGAAATTTTCTTCTCTTACAAAAGGAGAGTTAAAGAATAGAGCAACTAAGTTATCTTAGTTGCTCTTCTTTTTTTATCCAATAGACAAGCAGCAGTAGATTTAAGTTGGATTCTTTTGCACGTATCCCGTAAAAAGTGTCACATGGCATGTTTCACGTGTAACGTGATTCTATTCAAAGAAAAAATACCAATGGCAAATCCATAGCGTATTATTTTTAAGTAGTATACATTTTTTTGTTACCTTCCTGAAATAAACAAGTCTAAAGGATTAGAAAATGGAGAATAGCAAACGAGAATTAACGCTTCGCTTTTTGGCAGAGCCAACAGATGTAAATTTTGGTGGAAAAGTACATGGGGGAATGGTTATGAAATGGATTGATCAAGCAGGCTATGCTTGTGCTAGACATTGGTCAGGGGGCTATTGCGTTACCGTTTATGTTGGAGGGATTCGTTTTTTAAAACCCATCCATATTGGCAGTTTGGTAGAGATTCAAGCAAAGGTGATTTATACAGGTAGAACAAGTATGCACATCTCTGTTGATGTTTTAGCCAATGACCCTAAAGAAGATGAAAAAATAAAGACTACACATTGTGTTATCATTTTTGTAGCGGTAGATAAAGATGGAAAGCCAGAACCAACTCCTAAATGGATTCCTGAATCGAAAGAGGATAAGGATTTAGAAGATTATGCCAAGCGCTTAATGGAACTACGAACGAACATTCAAGAAGAGATGAGTCGTCGCTAAAAATTAAAACCTCACAACTAGTTAAATTCAAAAACATGTCTTTATACTCTCTTATTTTTAGAAACCTTATCATTTTTATACTTTCTGTACTAAGCGTTTCATTAACTTATGCTGAAGCGGTTAATCAGACTATTTCTGAGCCAATCAGTGCACCTCCTGTAGAACGAGGAAAAAAAACAAAAAAGAACATTCGAAAGCGTATTATAAAAAAGCGAAAAAGTCCAAATCAAGCAACAGCCGACATTGTTCCTAGTCTTTATCTAACCTTTGGCCTAATGATGTTGCTTCCTCTGTTTGTCTTAACGGGACTGCTTATGGTAGGAGTGGGGTTCCCTGCTCTCTATTTTCTATATACAGGGATCGCTTTGGTTGCTTTAGGAAATGGGGCTGCCGCAATAGCAGGAATACTAGCAGGAGCCAACAAAACGTATAGCACTCAAATTTTAAGCTTTGCACTTTGGGTACTTTTTGGAATTAATATGGCAGGAGCCATTACTTTTTTAATTCTTAATCTTGTTTTGTTCTCTAGTACTTTATTTATATGGGGATTGGTTATTGGCCTATTTTGCATTGCCATACTGATGTTGGTTTGGGCGTTGGCAATTAGAAAACAAAACAAAGCCCTCAGGAATAATGCAGATGAGGGCTAGTTTATTATTTTGTTGCGACTTTATCAATAACCGCTATCACTTTTTTAGTTGCATTAGCAAATTCTAAGCTATCAATCTTGGCTAAGGTAAGAGCTTTATTTTCTAAAGTAGATTGGATTTGCTGATGCATTTGTTCCCAAATATAATCTTCTTCTTCTAGAAAAGTAGAGACCTCTAAACTAGAAAAATAGTTGGCATTATGAATTTGATCTCCACGGCTAGCATTTTTAGATAGAGGGATGATAATATGCAACTTTTTCATTGCTAACAATTCAAATAAAGAGGTTGCTCCCCCTCTAGTAATAACCAAATCTGAAGCCTTCATAATATGCAAAAAATCATCTGCCAATGATTCAAATTGAACATAATTGTCGAATTGCATCGTGGGGTCTAATTTTCCACTGCCACAAATATTAATAACGTCATAAGCAGCAAGATTGCCATTTTTAACATTTTCACGAATCATCGTATTCAGAAATGCAGCCCCTAAGCTTCCTCCAAAAGTCAATAGGATAGGGCGTTTACCTGTAAACCCACTTACTTCCAATCCCCGTGCTTTGTTAGCCTGAAATACCAAATTACGAACAGGTAAACCTGTCCAATGTACTTTGTCCTTTGGAAAAAATCGAGTTGCATTTTGAAAAGAAACACAGATTTGTTTAGCAAAACGTTTGGATATTTTAGTGGTCAAACCTGGCGTCATGTCCGATTCATGGATAATGGTTGGGACACGCATTAGCCATGCTCCTATAACAGGAGGCAAGGCAACATAGCCCCCTTTGGAAAACAATACTGTTGGGCGTAAACGCAACAGTAAGAAAAAGGATTGAACAATAGCTATTGCTACATTAAAAATGTCTAGAAAGTTCTGAAAATCAAAATAGCGGCGAAGTTTTCCTGTTCTTATTGGATAATAAGGAATTCCTAACCCTTCTATTTTTGCTCGTTCTTCTCCTGCTTTAGAACCAATATAAGAAACCTTCCAACCCTCTTGTTGATAATGTTCAATCAGAGGTAAGTTAGGCATTACATGACCTAAGGTTCCGCCCCCTGTAAATACAATGTGTTGCTGTTTTGCCATAGATAGATGCTTCAAAATAAAAAAGGAGTCAGCTATTTAGCGACTCCAAATATTTTTTACTGTTTTTTAAATGAGTAGTCTTTTAATTTCTTGTAAAACAACTTTATAGAACGAACTACTACAAAACAGTTTAAGTCAAAATTAAACTTAGTTCTTATTGAATAAGTGCATCGCCATTTCTGCTAACAACATAACTCACCAAACAAACAAAAAGAAGAACAGCAGTGATGAATTTAAGTAGAAATGAACTTGAGCCTTTTTGGTATTCTGTATTACTCATTTTATATCAATTTTATAGTTTTTAAATTTGTATAGAGATACTTAATTGATCTCGTACAAATGTAGCATTTTATCCAAAAAATTTAAATTATAAGACCATAATACTCTTTGGATTTTTTTTTTAATAAAAAAGGTAAAAAAAATATTGTGGGTATTTTTACAAATGAGTAAAATTAATCTACAAAGTATTACTTATCAAATTGCTGTAAGTGGAGTGCTTCTATAATTTTTATGAGCTTTTCAGCATATTGTTTATCGGTTGCATACCCTGCTGCTTCCAAGCCATGCGCCCAATTCTTGTATTCTGTTTTTGCTAATTTTGTCAAATGCTTATATCTAGACCCCATCAATAAATTGCTATGTTCTCTAAAGCTATACCAAGCCGAATCAAAAACTCTAAACATATCATATTTGCTATCATCCGTGTAATTGGCACATCGACATCCAACACACTTGGATTTGCATTTTATACCAAAATGGTTATTATCATTTTTAGCAAGCTTACTATCCCCCGCATTACTTTCTAGTAAGCCTTGCGCTAAGGTGATCGCTACAGGAATACCATATAAATTAGCTTCTTCCTTAGCTGTAGAAAGATAAAGTTCTATATAATCGTAACATTTTTGTGTTTTGAATGCTACAATCTTGGGATCGATTCCCTTTTTGATAGCATAAGAAGGATTTAGTACAAAGCCCAAGTTAGAATACTTAGCCGCAGCTTCCTGTTCAGCAGGAGATAGCGCCGCCCCAACAGCAGTTGCCGCATTGGCAAGATTAAGCTCCGTCCTAATATCATTCTTTTCTGCTTTTATTTGTTGCCACCATTTTTTAGGAACTTCTACTAAACTTGCGTTCATAATTGCTCCTTGGTTTTGATCCTCAGAATAATTAGTAACTACTGTAGGCGCACCAATATGAATATGAAATGATATTTCCTGATTAGACATAAGGATAAATAACAACATAACAAAGGCTGCTCTAACAGCTACAATTTTAATTCGTGGTTTAATACTATACCAATAAGATTGTGTTTTGTTTTTGAGGATGATAAGGCTTTGATTATTCATAATACTTGTGTTTTAAAACAATCCACCAAGGAAAAACCTCAAATGAATTATTGTAGTTAACAATCCATGTTTAATGTGATTAAATGAAGAAATAAAACTTGTGCACGATTCATGTTTTACTATTCTTTTCCTGTTATTCTTTCTCTTACAGAGAATAAACAACCACACAAATATAAAACAAAATGTTTTAAATAATCAAAAAATAAAAACAAAATGTTTTATTTATTTCCCAAAATGGTACTGTTTTTCTAAATTGAGTACTTCTTCGTAAAGTTCTTATGGCTGACAAATAATAGATTTTTTTCATAACATTTATTCATTCACCCCGTATAAAACACTGGTTATCAATATTTAAAAAACTTACAATTCGCCATTTATTCCCTCCTTATAACAAATCATGCCCTTTTTAATAGCCCCCCCAATAACATGGCACCCATATTGAATGATAAACAAAGTATTATAAAACAAAATCAATTATAATTGATAAAAATTAATATATCAAATTCTTGTTTTTCATTAAAATTTTAACGATTTTAAAAAAGATTAAAACCTCAATAGAAATCCCCCTTATCTTTATTTTGTCTTATTCCCATCATAATGTTAATCTATTTTTAAACTTTTAAACGTTAGATTATGATGAAGATTTACTTATTGTCCGCTTCTATAAAAAGCTCCTTAAAAACAAAAAGACGACAGCGCATAAGTAAGAGTGAATCTATTAGAGAATTACAAAAAAAACACAACAAGAACTTATTCTTGTTTTTTTTATTGTCATTTTTTTTCATAGATAAACATCAAGCACAAAGAACAAACATTCACATTGCTTCCTCTTCTACTCATTTTTATATTGATGAAAATGTTCTGGACTTTTCAGCCTCTGAGTTGTCAGATTGCTCTAAAGATGTGTTTCATCTCATTACGCATGGACGTTCAGGCAAGCTTTTAATTGGTCATAAGTGGTTGACCCCTCCAGAAATTGCAACTTGGCTAAAAAACAAGGGCTTTATTAAAAGGCATCTTAATATTTATGGTTGTGAATTTGGAAAAGGTCGCCAAGGTCTTGCTGCTGTAAAATATCTAGAAAATGAGCTTGGCATTTCCATTGCAGCATCTAATAATCTAACAGGAAAAGCAGGAGACTGGGAACTAGAAATTGGTACCCCTATTGCTGCCCTTAATTATACCGATTACCCGCACTCGCTACAAAATATTGGAGGAACCATTAATAGCTATGCTGCCGTAACAGGAATTACAGGCAATGACTTTTTGGTAGATGACGCTAGTTCCTTTTCGGTTGGTGATCAAATTCTTATTATACAAATGCAAGGGGCTATAATAGATGATTCCAATACCTCTTCTTATGGCGTAGTAACGAGTCGAAATGGGGTGGGAAATTTTGAATTAGCCAATATTACTACTATTGTAGGAAATACCATCACCCTTTCTAGCTTATCCAAAACTTATGTTTCTGATGGCTCGGTTCAAATTATAAAAACGCCTGATTATAGCGCCAATACACTCACTACAGTTACTTCGACAATAACTGCGCCTGCTTGGGATGGCACCAAGGGGGGCGTAGTAGCTCTTAGTGCCGATGAATTACAGTTGGATGCTAATATCGATGTTTCTTTCCTTGGTTTTAGAGGAGGAATGGGATACCGCACTAGTGGTGTAGGTAATAATTATGTGTCAATAGGACCAGATGATGCCCAAAAAGGAGAAGGAGTGGCTAAATTTACAGCTACGGGAGACAGAGGCAAAGGTTTTATTGCCAATGGTGGCGGTGCTGGTACCTGGGTAAACACTGGTGGCGGTGGCGGTGGTAATTATGGAGCTGGAGGAAAAGGAGGAATTTATTCTGCAACTGGTGAAGGCTTAGGGGCAGCTTCTATTGCAGCCTGTGCTATTGGAGAATATCTCGTCATAATGGGCGGCGGCGGTGGTGCTGGCGACTACAACGATGGCTTTATTACAAGAGGCGGCCATGGTGGTGGAATTATTTTACTATTCATTAATCAACTTACTGGTAATGGTGGAAACCTTATTGCGGAAGGACAAATTGGGCAAGTACTCGTCAATGCACACGGTGATGGAGCAGCTGGAGGAGGAGCTGGTGGAAGTATTTATTGTAATGCCACTACTTATTCTGGTACGTTAACGGTTGATGTCTCTGGAGGAGAAGGCGGTCCTGCTTGGTCTGGCCATGGTGATTCTGGAGGAGGGGGAGGTGGCTCCTTCTTTTTAAAAGGAACTGCTTTACCTGCGGGTATCACGCTAGATGCTCTGGGCGGCCCTGGAAGTACTGGCGGGGGAGGTGGCAATGACCCAGGACAGGATGGAGGAATCGTAGACATAGATGCTGGATCTCCTCCTACCGTTGTAGATAATCAAGTTTTCACCATTGATGTTTCAACCCTCACTAATAATACTCCTTTTGATAGCGTTTTATATACTTTGGCAAGTGGAACTACCTTAGATTCCTTTTCCATTCTTTCTGAAAGCCCTGGTGTTGGCAATATTTTTTCCATTAATAATGGTGGCGGTTTATCTGTCAGCGATATAAACCTACTAAGCAGTCAATTGACTTATAGCTTAACCATAGATGTTTCTACCACTTCAGGCTTATATTCTTGCCCTAAAGGTGTACTCATCCAAGTCTCTAACTCAACAGATACAGATGGGGATGGAATTAATAATACCATAGATATTGATGACGACAATGATGGAATTTTAGATTATGAAGAATTAAGTTGCGATTATGGCGCTTCTGATAATACGGCTCAAACCAATACCGCTAATGCTCAAAGTGTCAGTGGTAGCTTTACCAATGGCTTAGCCAGCGCTAATTATACCATTGATTTTGTAGGTGTTAATGCTGCTTTCTCTGCTACTTCTGTTATCACAGGAAATAATGGCGTTCATTATTTGCTCAATGATAATGATGCAGATGGAAATTTTAGCGAAAATATAAGCCTTACAACTACAGCAAATAGCGTATTAGACCTTGTCAGTTACGGAGCACAAGCCAATACAAACCCTGTTACGGCTTCTAGTAGAGATAATGATGCACAAACAATTACTCTAACTTGGAACCCCACTGTAAATGCAACTGTATATGACCCAGACAATCAACTAGACGTTGCTGATGGAAGCACTATTACCACAGGAACAACAATTACACAAGTAGCAGATCAATTGAATGGTCTTGCGACTTGGCGAATTGATTTTAAGGTAAACCATGCCAATCTTTTTACATTGTCGGTTGCTCACAACCACAATACCAATAACGCTATTGGCTTAGAATCTTATGGTATCAATGCTATTGTTTGTTACAATAATGATACAGACAATGACAATGTTTACAACCATTTGGATCTTGACTCAGATGCAGATGGCTGTAGCGATGGGGTAGAAGCTAATAACACATTAATTTCAAACAATGATATTACAAACTATAACACTGGAACAGATGCCAATAACAATGGGCTACTAGATATTTTTGAAACGGGCACCACTGGTACGATCAATTATAATTCTACTTATGTGGATTATGCTATCGTTGATTCTTTAACTGCCTGTTTAGATACGGATAATGATGGAATAGGGGACTTAATTGACATTGATGATGATAATGATGGAGTCCTTGATACGGATGAAGGGTACTGTTATAATTTTATCCGATTTGGTTTCGACTCAGACAACCTAGGATGGAAAATTGTAGATGGTCTAGGAACAGATACCGTACGACATTCTACAGATGTAAGCTTAAATTGCCTCATTCCAAACTTGCCACCTAGTCCTAGTGGCGGGCATTACATCGCTGATTTTGATCGAACCAGTAATAACACTTACTTTGAATCGCCTGATAACATGAATTTAGATGCTCAAAGCTTATTGGGACAACCTTTTTCCTTTGATTGGATCAATGGTAGACTAGATGCAGGAGGATCCCAATCTATACTTGCTCTTACAATCACTTTGACAGGTGGAGGACTAACCGCTACCACTGAAATAGATGTCACAGGGCTAATGAATACAGGCTGGAATTCGCTTTCCGCACCATTAACAGCAGCAGCATTTGGGGCTAATATTTCAGCAGTATTAATGGACTTGGATAAGATAAGTATTGAGGTTGAGACCGTTAATAGTGCCGTTAATCCTTGTGATGTAACAGGAGAGTATATGGGGGTAGATATGATCTTATTGGGTTGTGACAATGTATTGGATACCGATGGAGATGGTGTTTATAACCATTTAGATCTGGATTCAGACGGGGATGGTTGTAGCGATGGGGTTGAAGCTAGTAATACCTCCGTTGCCAATAATGATATTGTCAATTATAACACTGGAACAGATGCCAATAACAATGGGCTACTAGATGTTTTTGAAACAGGCACTACTGGTACGATTAATTATAATTCTACTTATAATCAATATGCCCTTACCAGTTTCTTGAATGCCTGTACCGATTCAGACAATGATGGGATCAACGACTTGGTTGATATTGACGATGACAACGATGGAATTTTAGATATCGTTGAAAGTCCTCAGTGTTTTTATTCTGCTTCGGATATTACTTTCATTGATGCCACTACTTCCCTGACCAATTACAGCACCAACGCTGCTTATTCTTTTACCGAATTATACGATGGAGTACTCAATGACATTGGAGCCTATGGGGTCTTAAATACCAATATTGTTAATGAAACGGTCTATCAATTAGAGTTGAACATTCCTGCTGAGTTATCAGGCATTCAAGTCTATTTTAACTACAGCATCTTTAATACAATTTCTACTACCTTCAAATGGCAGGCTTCTAATGATGCTACCAACTGGACTGATGTAACGGGCGTTTTAAACGAAACTCAAACGACCAATAATAACTATATCTACACCTTTTCTCAAACGGGTAACAAATACCAATACTACCGTCTGTTGGGGATTACGGGAGCTACTTATTACAATAGAATTTATGAGTTTGTTCCCTTAACCGACAATTTTGTAGCGCATGACTATCCTAAAACAAGTTGTTCTAGCGATACTGATGGCGATGGTATTTACAACCATCTTGATCTCGATTCGGATGGCGATGGTTGTTTTGATAGCTATGAAGCTAGTGTAACAAACGCTACCAATAGCGGTAATCTCTCTGATAGTCTTGCTGCTACTTTGCCTTCCCAAGTCGGAGCGAATGGTCTAGCTGATTTTCTTGAAACGACTACCGATAGCGATACTATTAATTATAGTTCTACCTATAACGCTTATGCTCTTAGTGATTTCTTGAATGTCTGTACCGATTCAGACAATGATGGGATCAACGACTTGGTTGATATTGACGATGACAACGATGGAATTTTGGATATAATTGAAAGTCCCCAGTGTTTTTATACTGCTTCGGATATTACTTTCATTGATGCCACTACTTCTTTAACCAACTATAGCACCAATGCCGCTTATTCCTTTACCGAATTATACGATGGTGTACTCAATGACATTGGAGCTTATGGCGCTTTAAATACCAATATTGTTAATGAAACGGTCTATCAATTAGAGTTGAACATTCCTGCTGAGTTATCAGGCATTCAAGTCTATTTTAATTACAGCATCTTTAATACAACTTCTACTACCTTCAAATGGCAGGCTTCTAATGATGCTACCAACTGGACTGATGTAACGGGCGTTTTAAACGAAACTCAAACGACCAATAATAATTATACGTACACCTTTTCTCAAACGGGTAACAAATACCAATACTATCGTCTGTTGGGGATTACTGGAGCTACTTATTACAATAGAATCTATGAGTTTGTTCCCTTAACTGACAATTTTGTAGCGCATGACTATCCTAAGACAAGTTGTTCTAGCGATACCGATGGCGATGGTATTTTCAACCACCTTGATCTCGATTCGGATGGCGATGGTTGTTTTGATAGCTATGAAGCTAGTGTAACAAACGCTACCAATAGCGGTAATCTCTCTGATAGTCTTGCTGCTACTTTGCCTTCCCAAGTCGGAGCGAATGGTCTAGCCGATTTTCTTGAAACTACTACCGATAGCGATACCATTAATTATAGTTCTACCTATAACGCTTATGCTCTTAGTGATTTCTTGAATGTCTGTACCGATTCAGACAATGATGGGATCAACGACTTGGTTGATATTGACGATGACAACGATGGAATTTTAGATATCGTTGAAAGTCCTCAGTGTTTTTATTCTGCTTCGGATATTACTTTCATTGATGCCACTACTTCCCTGACCAATTACAGCACCAACGCTGCTTATTCTTTTACCGAATTATACGATGGAGTACTCAATGACATTGGAGCCTATGGGGTCTTAAATACCAATATTGTTAATGAAACGGTCTATCAATTAGAGTTGAACATTCCTGCTGAGTTGTCGGGCATTCAAGTCTATTTTAATTACAGCATCTTTAATACAACTTCTACTACCTTCAAATGGCAGGCTTCTAATGATGCTACCAACTGGACTGATGTAACGGGCGTTTTAAACGAAACTCAAACGACCAATAATAACTATATCTACACCTTTTCTCAAACGGGTAACAAATACCAATACTACCGTCTATTGGGGATTACTGGAGCTACTTATTACAATAGAATTTATGAGTTTGTTCCCTTAACCGACAATTTTGTAGCGCATGACTATCCTAAAACAAGTTGTTCTAGCGATACCGATGGCGATGGTATTTTCAACCACCTTGATCTCGATTCGGATGGTGATGGTTGTTTTGATAGCTATGAAGCTAGTGTAACAAACGCTACCAATAGCGGTAATCTCTCCGACAGTCTTGCTGCTACTTCTCCTGCTCAGGTAGGGGCAAATGGTCTAGCTGATTTTCTTGAAACTACTACCGATAGCGATACCATTAACTATAGTTCTACCTATAACGCTTATGCTCTTAGTGATTTCTTGAATGTTTGTGCCGATTCAGACAATGATGGGATAGGAGATTTAATTGATATTGACGATGACAACGATGGAATTTTGGATATAATTGAAAGTCCCCAGTGTTTTTATTCTGCTTCGGATATTACTTTCATTGATGCCACTACTTCCCTGACCAATTACAGCACCAACGCTGCTTATTCTTTTACCGAATTATACGATGGAGTACTCAATGACATTGGAGCCTATGGGGTCTTAAATACCAATATTGTTAATGAAACGGTCTATCAATTAGAGTTGAACATTCCTGCTGAGTTGTCGGGCATTCAAGTCTATTTTAACTACAGCATTTTCCGTACGACTGCAACCACCTTCAAATGGCAGGCTTCTAATGATGCTACCAACTGGACTGATGTAACAGGCGTTTTAAACGAAACGGAAACGACCAATAACAACTATATCTACACGTTCTCTCAGACGGGTACCAAATACCAATACTACCGTCTGTTGGGGATTACGGGAACTACCTATTACAATAGAATTTATGAGTTTGTTCCCTTAACCGACAATTTTGTAGCGCATGATTATCCTAAGACAAGTTGTTCTAGCGATACCGATGGCGATGGTATTTACAACCATCTTGATCTCGATTCGGATGGCGATGGTTGTTTTGATAGCTATGAAGCTAGTGTAACAAACGCTACCAATAGCAGTAATCTCTCTGACAGTCTTGCTGCTACTTCTCCTGCTCAGGTAGGAGCAAATGGTCTAGCCGATTTTCTTGAAACTACTACCGATAGCGATACCATTAATTATAGTTCTACCTATAATGCTTATGCTCTTAGTGATTTCTTGAATGTTTGTGCCGATTCAGATAATGATGGGATAGGAGATTTAATTGATATTGACGATGACAACGATGGAATTTTGGATATAATTGAAAGTCCTCAGTGTTTTTATTCCGCTTCGGATATTACTTTCATTGATGCCACTACTTCCTTGACCAATTACAGCACCAACGCTGCTTATTCTTTTACCGAATTATACGATGGTGTACTCAATAATATTGGAGCCTATGGGGTCTTAAATACCAATATTGTTAATGAAACGGTCTATCAATTAGAGTTGAACATTCCTGCTGAGTTGTCGGGCATTCAAGTTTACTTTAACTACAGCATTTTCCGTACGACTGCCACCACCTTCAAATGGCAGGCTTCTAATGATGCTACCAACTGGACTGATGTAACAGGCGTTTTAAACGAAACGGAAACGACCAATAACAATTATATCTACACGTTCTCTCAGACAGGTACCAAATACCAATACTACCGCCTATTGGGGATTACGGGAACTACCTATTACAATAGAATTTATGAGTTTGTTCCCTTAACCGACAATTTTGTAGCGCATGATTATCCTAAGACAAGTTGTTCTAGCGATACCGATGGCGATGGTATTTACAACCATCTTGATCTCGATTCGGATGGCGATGGTTGTAGTGATGGGGTAGAAGCTAGTAATACCTTAATTGCTAATAATGATATTACTAATTATAACACTGGTGTTGATGCCAATAACAATGGCCTTTTGGATACTTTTGAGGATGGGACAACAGGTAATTTAAATTATATTCCTACCTATTATGTTGTACTAGATACTGCTCTTAATGCTTGCATTGACACGGATAATGATGGGCTAGGAGATTTAGTAGATATTGATGATGATAACGATGGGGTATTAGACATTACAGAATGTTATGGAAGTGCCCAAAGTTCTGTACAAGAGTTTTTGAACGGTGATTTTAGCAGTTTAAATCTAAATAACTGGACAGTATCCCCAGCCATTGGAGGGGCAGGTAGCGGTCGATATATTGTTAATAATGATGCTAATTTTCAAGTATCCTTAAGCCAGACAATTGCGACGTACCCAGGAGATGTGATAAGCTTTTCGGTTGATTTTGGCTCACTAACCACTAATTCGCTTGCTTTAGACGACTATTTTATTGTTTTTATAGATGGCGTTAGTGTGGATACCATTCCTGGTAATATTGGTCCATCGATGACCACTTATTACTTCTCTGGAGTTACAGAATCTGACAGCACTGAAATTCTGTTTTTACTTGGGCATACTCACGATTTAAACAATGACTTATACATGGACAATGTTGAATTGTCTATCTTGAGTTACAATTGTACAACAGATACCGACAATGATGGCATTCCTGATCGTCTAGACTTAGATTCGGATGGCGATGGTTGTAGTGATGGAGTAGAGGCTGGCAATACCCTTGCCGTTAACAATGATGTAACCAACTACAATACTGGTACAGATGCTAATACCAATGGTCTTTTGGATACTTTTGAAGATGGCACGACAGGAAACATCAATTATAATTCTACTTACCTTCAATATGCACTTAGTGATTTCTTAAATGCTTGTACAGATACCGACAATGATGGCATTAATGACCTTATTGATCTTGATGATGACAACGATGGAATTAGAGATGCTCTTGAGGTTCCGAATTGTTTCTATCAGTATACAGATTTTGAAACAGGCAATCGAAGCGACTTGGTTAGCGTTAGTACATCACTTAATATGAATGCAACGTATACGCATCCAGAAGAAACAATTGATGGAGACAATGGTCTTGCTGCGGCAAACTACGCCGTACAATTTTTAAACAGTCAATCTGCGATCAATCAAACCGTTTATCAGTTTGAGTTTAATACACCAATTGAATTAAGTACTATTTATATTGGTTATATTAATGGAAATAGTCATTTTATTAATGGTGCTTCTATCCAACTTCAAGCTAGTAATGATGGAGTCACTTGGGCAGATTTAAATACAGGAGCTACTTATAATCAAGCAAATCTCAGTACTCCTGTTTTAACTGTTGGAACAATTCAAAATCACAGTTTTATTGTTACTCAAAATGCAGGTACTTACAAATATTATCGGATACAAGGGATTAGTGGAACCATTTGGAGTGGGGGGTATTGCAATGAAATCTATTTTGAGACGAATAACTTCGTTCCTGAATTCCATCCTAAGGCTGCTTGTAGCGATGATACGGATGGCGATGGCATTTACAATCACTTGGATTTAGATTCGGATGGCGATGGTATTCTTGATATTATAGAAGCAGGCGGAACCGATAGCAACCAAGACGGTCAAGTCGACTATCTAACCGTAGGCGACCCTTCTACAATGGTGGATGTAGATGGAGATGGTCTATACGATGCTGTAGATACCGTAAATAGTGGTAGTGGAGTAGGTGAAGTAACCAATGGTACGCCTTTACTTAATGGTGATTCAGATGGGGATGGTGTTCAAGACATAGTAGATATTGATGCGGATAACGATGGCATTGTAGACAATACAGAGGCACAAGCAACACTTTTGTATATTGCTCCAGCAGGAACAGATACAGATGGAGATGGTATTGATGATGCATACGATGGTTTGAATGGTTTTGGAGGAGAAGGAATCAGTCCCAACAATCAAGATGGGACGGACAACCCTGATTATTTAGATTTAGATTCAGACAATGATGGAGAATCTGATCTAATAGAGGGGCACGACACCAATGGCGATGGTGTTGTCGATGGATTAGATAGTCCAAATGCTAATACAGGCTTATCAGGGGGAGCAATAGATACAGATGCAGATGGTTTGTTGGATGGTTTTGATAACAATACCACAAGTACTGATGCAACAAATTCTACCTTGACCCCTAATAGTCATCCTGATGCAGACAATAGCATTACATCTGAAAAAGATTGGAGAGAAAAAAGCTCCACCTATGGTTTAGATGATATTAATTCTACTCCTATCAATACAACCATAATAGGAGATGTATTAATTAATGACTTTGATTTAGAAGGAGATATTCAATCCGTAAGTGGAACCATTACAATCGATACAGATGGAGATGGCATTCCTGAAACTTCTAGGCCTTTAGGCGCTGCTACAACTATTGCAGGAGTAAATGAAGATGGAACTGCTAATCTAAATGCAGGGACGTTGACTCAAAATTCCAATGGTACTTATACGTTCACACCTTCAGCTGGTTTTGTAGGAGAAATCATTTACTTCTATCAAGTTTGCGACAATGCCGTATTGATGTCCTGCGATAGTGCTACTGTAACAATAGGTGTAGAACCGATCCCAACAACGGACAATAGTACCATTGCGCTTTCACCAGATGTCAATCGAACGTATGGCACCAACCCCGTCAATGGGCAAGTTTTATCCAATGACAATGATCCTGATGGAGATCCCATTGTTGTAACGGGACTTATCATTGACAGCAATGGAGATGGAATAGCAGATTTGAATGCACCATTAAGTACTTCTACGACAACTGCGGGGGTAGATGCAAATGGCAATTCAGTAATGAATGCAGGTATCGTTATTCAAAATTCAGATGGTACCTATACCTTTACGCCAACTGCTGGCTTTGTGGGTACTGTAACATATCAGTATGTAGCTTGTGATAATAGCACTCCTGCCAATTGTGAACAAACTACAGTAACCCTAGAAGTTTTGCCAAATCTTGCAACCAATAGTACCAATAGTAATGATGATAATGAATTTATAGACAAAGGACAACCTTTGACGGATAATGTTTTAGAGAATGACTCTGATGTAGAAGGAGATAGCCAAATTGGAGGGGTAACATTGGTTTCAGGGCCAACACAGGGAGGACTAAGTTTAAATGCAGATGGTAGCTATACCTATACGCCAAACAATCCGAGCATTGTCGGAAATGATGCATTTATCTATAGCGTTTGTGATGATGGAAGTCCAAGTGTTTGTGACACCTCCACGGTTTATATTACCATCTTAGATGTAAATAGAGACTATGGGGAAACATCTGGAACGTATCCCGTTGTATGGCATAGAGCTATGCGAGATGTAAATGCAGACAACACTTTAGATGGTGCTACAGATGTATGGCTAGGCATGGAAACCAATTTTGAAAATGCGTCTTTGCCAATAGATAATTTTGACGATGGAATCGCAGTAGGTTCAGGAGCTGGGCAATTTCCATTAAGTGTAGCGGGTGGTCAAAGTTTTAACCTTGATCTAACTGTCAATTCTTCTGTACCAGATTTAGTACATTATGGATTGTGGATTGATTGGAACAACGATGGTACTTATGATCAGTTTTATAACGATTCGGTTGTAACCGCAAGCCCTACCACCACCACGGTAACCATTACAGTGCCCAATGGTTTAGGATACAGCGGAGGAAGTCCTGTAAACGTCCGTGTCAGATCAGATGATGATGCCTTTTCTATCAATGATTCAGGCGGAGGAAGAACAAATGGTGAAGTAGAAGATTATCAAATATCAATGATTCTTTTGCCTGTAGAGTTAATGTCTTTTACCGCAAAACTAGAGGGAGAAAACACAGGAATCTTAGATTGGATCACTTCTTCAGAAACCAATAATGCAGGTTTTGAAGTAGAACACGCCTTGCCCTCTACAAGAGGAGTTACCTTTGAAAAGATAGGTTATGTTCAAGGAACAGGTACCACTACTCAAACTACTTATTATACCTACCAAGTACCAAACTTAATGGCAGGAACACATTATTTCAGAATCAAACAAATCAATCTTGATGGTACTTACAAGTATAGTTCAATCCGAGCTTTAACGGTCAATAAATCCGAACAAACCATTGTTTTGTATCCTAATCCAACAACCGATAAGGTAAGTATACTACTTCCTACTTTATTAGAAGGGGAGATTGACATTGAGGTATTCGACAACATTGGACAGCGCATACATACTAAAACGGTTAGCCAACAGCAAGTCATAGAATTAGAGTTTGCACACTTGCCTACAGCCAATTATATGGTTCGAGTCAAAACCGATACTAGCACTAAAGTATTTAAACTTATCGTAAGTCCTCACTAGAATATTAAGGGCTTTATAAATGGACAAAAACTTCTTCTGAATCAAATTTAGAAGGAGTTTTTGTCTTTTCCTAGATTAAACAAAGCCAATTTTTCCAATAACATTGCTTTTCTTCGTACCGATACTGAAATCGTAGTGCCATTACTCAGTTCCAGTTCTCCGCCTCTCCCTCTAATGTATTTTGTAATGTGCGTTATATTAACCAAGTATTTATTGTGAGGACGAACAAAATACAACTCTTCTAATACCCGTTCAAAGAAAATAAGCGATTTAGAAGCCACAATAATAGTTTCATTATTAAGGTATAGTTCTGTATAATTAGCATCTGCTTTACAATAAATCAGATTTTTAATATCAATAAAAACCATTTCTTTTTGGGTCGGTATCGCCAACCGTGTTTTTTCATTCCCCATTAGGTCTTTAAGAACAGAAAGGTGATTACCTAAAGGATAATTTTTAATATCTATCTTTTTTAAACGATTAATTACTTCCCTCAAAGATTCTGGGTTAATTGGCTTTAGTAAATAATGGATAGCAGCATATTCAAATGCCTGTAAAGCATACTCATTATGAGCCGTCACAAAGACCACTTTAAAATCGTATTGCTCAACTTGTTGAAGCAATTCAAAACTAATTCCATCACTCAATTGAATATCCAAAAACACAAGTTCTGGTTTTATACTTTCGATCAAACCTTTGGCTTCCTTAATAGAACTTGCATTTCCTACAATTGCTAATTCAGGGCAAAAATGCTTAATCATATTTTCTAAAGCAATCCTCGATAATCGTTCATCCTCAACTATTATTGTCTTCATATTTTTTTTATAATACTCCATTGATTAGTTCGTCCAGCTTAGTTGATGTCCGATACTAGTTTACTCGTTTTGCGCATGAAATAGTCGATAAAAAATAGCTTTTACTATATTTTTTGACAGAGTAATGGATAAATTAAAGTAGAAATAAACTGTACTTAGGTTAGGTCTGTTTCATATAGGTTAAATAATCAAACTTGGGAAGTAATATTTGGACGCTTGTTCCCTTGGCAAAGCCATCCTCATCATATAAATCCTCTATAGAAAGTTTTATATCCATCTGATAAGTTCTATTAATAATAAAAATATGCTCCTTTATCGTAGCAATTCCCAAAGATGTTTTAGCCGTAAAAGCATAGCCCGTTGATTTTTTTTGAGCGGCTTCACGTCCAATTCCATTATCCACTATCAAAATCTTTATCAGCTCGTTACAAACTTTTTCGACAGTAACAATAATTTCACCTCCTCCTTGTGGTTTCAGTCCGTGAATAATCGCATTTTCAATAAAAGGTTGAATAAACATAGGTGGAATATAAAATGATTTTACTCCCATCTGTATATTCTGTTCAATAGAAATGCTATAAGCATCTCCTAGGCGCAATCGTTCCAAACTTATATACGTTTCAAGCATGCTCAACTCCTTACTTAGTGGTAAAAAACTATGTTTAGAATTTTCTAGAATATCTCTAACCAATTTTGCAAAATACGATAAATAGATGGTAGATGCTCGCATGTTTTGCATCATTATATGCCCCTGAATAGAGCTGAGCGTATTGAACAAAAAATGAGGATTCATTTGCGTCCGCAAAAGTTTTAGTTGAGATTCCACCAAGGCTTTTTCTAATTCAGCCCTTCGTTTTGTCACTAAAATCACAATCCAAGCAATACTACTGGTCGCCAATACAATTAAACAATAAATAAGCAATTGGAAGTAAATTGTATCCACAAATAACTTTTGAATATTGATATTTAGATGTTGGATAGAAGGGTTGGATTTATTTTTTTCGGTTTCAGTTGTTAATAAAAAAGTGTATTCTCCTGGCATTAATTGAGCGTAATTGACAGAATATTCTGTGGTGTATTGCCAAATTGTATCCCTTGAATTTTCAGGTAGTAAGGCATAACAAAAAAGCGTCGTGCGTTCTTTATCAAACTTTACATTGGTAAAATTAATCTGAATCGTATTCTCGTTGCGCTCCAATACAACATTTTCATTTTGAATAGCTTGCTCTTTTCCATTAACTCGCAAAGTAGTCAAAAGAATGGACGTTTTCTTTTTTGTTAAAGGCGCCATATTTTTAGGAAAGGATAATAATTGTCCATCTCCAACCGCAAATATAGTATCCTTCACCAATGCTAAATCTACTATCGCTAAACCCGTTAAATAAGAGGATACATCTACCTTATTGTTATAAGGTGAAAAAACAACTTTATTAATTCCATTGCTTGTTCCCACCCACGCTATGGTGTCCTTTTCCAATAAGATATGAGTTACATTGGTAGAATTAAGTCCTTCTTTTGTTCTTACGCTAATTGTTTTTTGGGAAGGAGGGAAAATTAATAATCCATGCATAAGACTAGCTGCAAAAATACAGCGTTCCTTTTTTCCTTTTATGTCTTTTATCCTCATATTTTCAACGGGCATAGCAATAGGTTTAAAAGACGCTTTTTTATAATCGTATTCTATAATGCCGTTTATGGTGCCTAACCAAAGCTTATTCGGAGCAGTTACAGCAGAAGTATATGTCCAAGTATTGTACCCCAATGCTTGACTATTGGTTAACATTTTTAAGTCCTTATTTAGCGTTATAAAACCATCTGCCGTACTTACAATTAATAAGCTATCATTAATCGCAACCATCGATTTGCTTCTCCCTCTTACGATTCGCTGAACGCTTGGTGCTAAAATTTTTGTTTGTTGCCCGTCAAACAAAACCATATTATTAAAAACAACATCATTATCCCAAATTGTAAATCGGCTAGGAATACTGATGTTTCTATGGTGGGCATCAATCGAAAAAAGTAGCTCTGGGTGAGGACTTAATGAAGATTTACAATAAATTTTGCCCTTTGTTTTAATGTATAACTTTTCATTTTCTGCATGGATAGCTGTTGTTACTTCATTTTGTTCAAAATTATGTTTCTTTATTTCGATTGAGGAGCTCACCAAAACGCCATGTTGATCCGTAGAAAACAAATAATTGCCATTGGACAATTTACAAATATCATTGATTTGATATTCTGGCAAAAACACCGTGGCATCTTTTGTATTGGGGTATTTAACAAAGCCATTATACATTAAACCCAACAATTCCTGAGCATTTATTTTTATTATTTTACGAACAATATGTGCATTTTTTCCATTTTGCCTTTTATTTGGAAATAAAGCATTATAACTCACTAGACTGTTTTTATTGATTCCTAGTCTCAAAGAATCTACTAAAAACCTGTTGGATACAAAAATTGTGTCTGCAACTACGAGTTGTCGTTTAATTTGTTGAAATAGTGCCTGCTGCTCAGTTGTCAGCACAACCTGTTGCAAGAAAGATGTTAAATTTGAGTGTTTTGACAGCTCGTGCTGAATTAGGCTATCATCCTTAATCTGAAAAAGGTTAACAACAGTATCGATACCAAAAGAAAATTTTTGTATCCAAATAGAATGGTCTGGAGCGATAAACAGGTCGCTAACCCAACTTCCTTTTGATAACTCCATCAGTTTATTATTCCAAGGAGGAACAAGGATTTCATTTTTATGATAATCATAATAAAACAGCCCTCTTCTAAAGGTTGCAAACCAAACTCTCCCTACTTTATCTTCAAAGACGCTTAATACATCGTTAAAAACAATGCTGTCTTTTTGAATATAATTCACCCAATGCACCCCATCATATCGAAATACTCCATGATTAGACCCCATCCACAAGAAACCTTTTTGGTCTTCCAAAAAGTCATAAAATTCTACATGCTGAAACTTTCGACCATCAAGAAGTGGAGTTGTTAATAAATCTTGAGCGGATAGATTTACACCATTGGACATACTTATATAAAATATAAGCATAAAAAAAAAACACCTCACACTATCACAAAAAGCACTGACTCTTAAACACATATATACAACATTCCCATTTATTTACACACCTAATCACTAAGTATACACACCTATTCATTTTGCATAGAGTTTTTTGGTAAAGCTATTGGTATAAAATAACTTTAATACAAGCTAGTTATTTTTTTTACATAAAGAGCAAAATCAATTCAAAATAATAAAAATATATGATTAAAATCGTCCCTTTGATCTATCTTATACTTATCGTAAGTTTTTCTGTTCTTTCCATCCAGCATACCCCTGCCTCTAATCTGGAAATTGATTTACTGTCGTACCGTCCTAGTGTCAACAGTAGTTGTTCATCAATTCCTCAATACTATTTTTCGGATCAACGTTTGAAAAAAAACATCCGAGATTATGAAAAGGCTTTGGAAACGGTTAGCCTATTAAAAGGCAAACAATACTATTGGAAAGCAGAAAAACTTACTGATAAGAGCTTTAATAAGCGCCTCCAATATGGTTTCATTGCTCAAGAGGTCGAAAAGGTGCTGCCTAATTTAGTTCATCAAGATAAAAATGGTTACAAAGCGATTAATTACATTCAAATTATCCCTATCCTTACCAATTCTATTCAGGGGCTCCAAAGAGAAAACCAACAATTATTAGACCTTATTCAAAGGTTAGAACAGAGAGTCAATGTTTTAGAAAAATTGTAATCATTTTTTATCAAAAGACAAACTACATGATGTTAAAAAGTATTAGGCTGATTTTATGTTTGGTTCTCATGGGGAACACCATTTTTGCCCAAAATGTAGGCATCGGAACAATGACGCCTAACCCCAGTGCCAAGTTGGATATTGAAGCAGCTGATAGAGGGCTTTTAGTCCCTCGTATTAGTATCACAAACCTCAATGCCGCAGCCCCTGTTTCTGCCCCTGCAACTTCTCTATTGGTTTATAATACCAATGCCAGTAGCGGGCTAGGCTATTATTATTGGAATGGCACGAAGTGGATAAAACTACTCAATGAGGATGATATAGACCATGATTGGTATGAGGTTGGTACCACCAGTTCCCCTGATGCGATTAGTGATAATATTTTTACTCAAGGCAGTGTTGGAATAGGAACGATTAGCCCAACAGCGACTCTTCACGTAGAACGTCGTTTTCAAGATGCTTTCTTAATTAGCTCAGGATCCAGTGATGGCGGAAAAGTATATACCAATTATGTAGGAGGTTCGGCTCGACTCGTATTAGAAGAGTATGATGATCCCTTTAGGATAGAGGGGATTAGTGCACTAACGGGACAAACTACAACGATCTCTATGTTTAATAGTAAGGTTGGAATAGGGGTTGCCTACCCAACAGAAGCACTAGATGTAAATGGAACCTTTGCCTATACTAACAACTTACACAATGTTTTGTTGATTCACGATGATACTGCCAATACAAACAATGATAACATTTTAATTGAGTTTGTAAAAAAAGGAAACCACAGTGCGCCCTCTGCGGCTATAAAATTTGATGGCTATGGTTCTGCGAGTATACACCAAGCGAGTATGCACTTTTATACTAGAGAGCTAACAGATCCCAGCCCTCAGGAGCAAATGATGATTCATTGGAATGGAAATATTGGGATGGGAACCAATGCCCCCTCCGAAAAACTCGAAGTTCATGGAATCATTGATGGTGGAAATAATACCAGTACTCAAGGTATGACCATCCTAACAGGTCGATATGGTATTGGAGCTTTAACTACCTTAGGAAGCCACCATTCCGATGGAGGTCCTGTCTTAGGCTATGGAGTTACTCCCTTAACAGGTTCTTCTGGTTATGTGTCTGCTAGTGGTATTGCAAACCTAGAACGTTCAGCATTGCATTTAGACGAAGATATTGAGTTTTTGTCTGCTCCTTTGTCTACGACTCCTATTGGAACAACCATTCCACTAACCAGTAATATGATTATTAAAAATACAGGTTATGTTGGAATTGGCACCACGAATCCATTGGGAGTGTTGCATGTTTATAATTCGACCCCATATACTGGCAATGAAAACGACAATGCTTCTAATAGTATTGTTCTACATGGAGCCGTTTCGAATGCTGTAGGCAATCATTATGGTGGGATTACTTGGGCAAATGGTTTAAGAAAAAGAGCTGGAATATCTTCGGTTATGGAGCATAGTGATTCTGATCATTTAGGATTGGCTTTTTGGACACAAGGAACGGATGGTTCTGGCCCTATGTACGAAAGTATGCGAATCTCGTATCATGGTAATGTTGGAATTGGCACAACTGCTCCAAGCGAAAAATTAGAGGTCTGTGGCAATGCAAAAATCGTTGGACAAATTCAAGCCAACAGCAGTAGTTTATCCGCAGGGTTAACCTGTTCTTCTGATAAGCGTTTAAAAAAGAATATAAAAGCTTATGATACTGCCCTAGAAACCATCAACTTATTGGAAGGAAAGCAATATTATTGGAAAACCGAAGAATTTGCAGATAGAGGATTTGATGAGCGACGCAAATTTGGTTTTATTGCCCAAGAGGTCGAAAAGGTACTCCCTAACTTAGTTTATCAAGATAAAAAAGGCTACAAATCAGTAGACTATATTCAAGTCATTCCTATACTGACCAATGCTATCCAAGAACAACAAAAGGTACTTGAGGAACAAGAAAAGAGAGTAAAACTACAACAATCTGAGAATGAAAAATTAATAAACTTAATACAGCAGTTAGAAAAACGATTGAGCTTCTTAGAAAAAAAATAATTAGACGGTAGTGTTCATCCCTATTTAGAAAGTCGAAGGTATTTAGCGATCCTTTGGCTTTTTTTTATTTGTCAAATTAAGTGATTCCTCGTTAAGCTGATCCTTATTTTTAATAGGGTACTAATCTTTTAGGGTAATAGCAAAAACCTCTTCTCCTCTTTCCTACAAGAACCATTACCCTCTCATTATCAAATCCTTAAAACTAACCACTGCTTATATTCCTCCTTTTCTTTTTATAAAAGGTTCATTTTGAGTTTTATTTTATTTAAAAATGTTCAAAATAAAAAAATATTAAATTAACACACATATATAAATAACTAAAAAGTAAACAGTTACATTTGAGTATTGATTTTGTCTAGCGAAGTTTATAGGATGACCACACTCAGCCTTAACAACTTAACTAACAATTAATTACACAATTTAATTTTTCAAAAAAAACAAAAAATGACTACACTCAACTTTGCAACTGTAATGATAATTTTAGCTTCTTGCCTAATGAGTAACCCAAGTATCTATGCTCAAAATGTTGTTATTCCTGATGCGAATTTTAAGACTTATTTGTTGGGGCAAAACGCTATAAATACAAACGGAGATGCTGAAATCCAAATCAGCGAAGCACAAGCTTTTAATGGAATGCTTAATCTAAATAGCCTAAATATAGCTGACCTAACAGGAATTGAGTCCTTCACAAACCTTAACACCTTATATTGTAGTAATAATCAGTTATCAACTCTAAATCTCAGTAATAATACTGCTCTTAGTACATTATCTTGTAATAATAATCAACTCTCTAGTTTGAATCTTAGCAGTAATCCTCTGCTTACTTTAGTAGCCTGTAACGATAATCAACTTTCTAGTCTAAACCTTAGCAATAATCCTCTACTTAGTTTGTTATCTTGCAACAACAATCAGTTATCTAATCTAAACATCCGAAACAATACATCAATTACTCGCCTATATTGCGACAATAACCAGCTATCGAGCCTTGATCTTAGTGGAAATACAATGCTCGATCTATTATCTTGCAATAACAATCAATTGGCTAACTTAAATCTTAATGGAAATATAGCGCTTAAGTTACTAGCTTGTAATAACAATCAGCTGACTAACTTAAATTTGGATGATAATACTGCCATTACAGCTATAGCCTGTAACAATAATAAGCTATCCAGAATAGATTTAAGCAATAACACGGCTCTTATGACATTGTCTTGTGATAATAATCAATTGACTGTTTTAGATCTTGACAAGAATGCAACATTGACTAGATTATCGTGCAATAACAATCAGTTATCTCATCTAGATCTTAGTAAAAATACTGCACTTGTACGATTATTTTGTACCAACAATCAACTAATTTCACTCAATGTAAGAAATGGAAACAACAGTAATTTCACTCATTTTCATGCCAATAATAATCCTAACTTAACTTGTATCCAAGTAACCGATATTAGCTATTCTGTTGCCAACTGGACTAATGTAGATTCTGTTGCTAACTTCCGTACCTTCTGCACAGTAACAGGCGTAACAACAACAAAAGCAACATTATCAAACGTTCAAGTATATCCTAACCCTACCAACAAAAGACTAACAATTGCTCTCGATAAACTATATCCTACTGCTACGATAACAATTAACAATATTATGGGACAACCCGTTTGGGTTAACAATTATAGCGGAGTACAAAATATTGATATTGACTTAGAGATAGCCAATGGTGTTTATTTTTTAAGCATAGAAACAGAGGAGCACAAAACAAAGAGTATAAAATTTATAAAAAACTAACCTAAGTACAGGGTACTAAAAATAGCAAGCAATATAAGTTACAAAGTCATTGAGGTAAAGCACCTCAATGGCTTTGTTATTTTATACCTAGTGGGGTCTCTTTTAGACCTGTATTCGCTGCGATTTTATAGTCCCTAAAAAAAATACTTAATAAAAATTTTTTTTTTAGGGGGGGTAGTTTTCTTAACCGACATCTTATTGTACTTCCCTATTTTTAGATTGTAAAAAAATGTTTCAATCTTTTTAGGGGGAAAGCATTTTTGATGCGACTCTACAATAGTTCTCTCTCTCAAACTTATCAAATAGAGATTGTTTAACTAATGTTTTTTAAAAATTATGTGGCGCTCTAGCGCTTTACCTATACAAGATAATGGAGTGTGGTGTTCCTGGGGCTTCTTAAACAAAAGGTTTTTCCGAAGCCCTTTTTTTGAAAATTATGTGGCGCTTTAGCGCTTTACCTATATAATATAATGGAGTGTGGTGTTCCTGGGGCTTCTTAAACAAAAGGTTTTTCCGAAGCCCTTTTTTTGAAAATTATGTGGCGCTCTGGCGCTTTACCTATACAAGATAATGGAGTGTGGTGTTCCTGGGGCTTCTTAAACAAAAGGTTTTTCCGAAGCCCTTTTTTTGAAAATTATGTGGCGCTTTGGCGCTTTACTTATACAATATAATGGAGTGTGGTGTTCCTGGGGCTTCTTAAACAAAAGGTTTTTCCGAAGCCCTTTTTTTGAAAATTATGTGGCGCTTTAGCGCTTTACCTATACAATATAATGGAGTGTGGTGTTCCTGGGGCTTCTTAAATGAAATATTTTTTGAAGCCCTTTTTTGTGCCAAAAAATAAAGAAGGCTACAAAAAAACCACATGAGAAAAAATCTCACATGGTTCTTCTTAAACTTATCTTATTTATCTCATAACATCCTAAATAGTATAGGAGATAAAAGGTATCAAATTGTTCTACCATCAAAGGTAAATCCTAGTTTATTATTTTCCATAAAAAATTCTTTTGGCAAGTTAAGAACGTATTAGAGCTTTTAAATAAAAAAGTATCCTCTTCTATTTAGAAAAAAAGGCTATTCCTTTTATTTTGAAATAGCCTTTATAACTTTATCATCCCCCAATGATAAAAATTGTACATAAGTGAGATTCATATTCATCACCTAGGCACAAACATAATTTTTTTTTTTTCGAACAAAGAACCTTTTTTTTAAAAAAAATAAGTTCCCAAAGCTTTATACTCGCCTACAAATAATTTAAAATTAGACAGTTAAAGAAACAAAACTATAATTTTTTAGCCTTTATTTTAGGACTAGCCCTTTTTTCATTATTCTATTAAACATTACTTCGTGAGAAAACCGAACAGAGCTTGCTGGCTCACGTAGTAACCACGCAATAGCAACGAAGCTAATCGCAGTTGATTATCAATAAGGTACATCTTTGTTAATAAAAACTAAAATACTAATAATCAACACAATGCATAAACAATAGCGAACTGCATCAGCTTGCAGCTAAAAGCTGCAAAGGAAAGGCACTGTTTTTTTATGTTTTTCTTCAAAAAACTAAACGACTATCTCACGACCGCAGGGAACAACTAAGCGCAGCGCTCATGACCGCAGGGGATAATGAGCGAAGCGCACTAACTAATCCACGAAGTATTAAAATAAATAACACAATGAAAGTTTTTAGAAAGAATAGTACTCTTTTTCTAACTAAGATTCATAAAAATTTATCTTAGAGCCAATTTTAGACGCTTATCAGAAACTTTTTTTATGCAAAAGCAGAGTACACTACAGAACCTATTCCTAATTATACAAGCAATGACGCGAGAAGAAAAGCGCTATTTTAAATTATATATTAGAGGTTTAGGAAAAATAGAAGGGCATCAAAGCATATTATTTGATTATTTAAGTAAACAAGGAGATTTTGATGAAGTTTCTATTAAGAAAAAATTAAAGACTATTTTTCCAAGTCAAAATAAAAGTGCACTGCAAATTAATACCTATCAAAACATTATAAAAAGTCTCAATTTATTCCATGCCAATACCTATGCAGAAACTAAGATTCTAGATTTACTCAAAACAATCAAGCTGCTCTATGTCAAGAATTTATTTTCGCTAACTATTCCAGAAATTGAGAAAGCTAAAAAACTAGCTATTGAACATAAGTATGTAGCTTTGCTGCCTCAAATATTATTTTGGGAATTTAGGGTAAAAGGACAAGCGTTCTCCTTTCACCATACTTCCATGGATGCCATTCAAGAAAAATTTCAAGAATTTGAACAGGCCTTGTTAGAACTTCAAAATGTGTATACTTATACAAAAAGTTGGACACAGTTTTACATCTATGTACGCCATTATTTTAGTACCAAAGGAGGGGAGAACGAAACTAATCCCGATTGTATTCAAAATTTACCTCAACCTCTTCATCTTCATGCAACCATACTAGATAGTAAAACCAAAACTCTTCAAGCCTATATTAGCAATGATTATAAAAGTGGAATTGATTATATGACTACGGCACTCCATGAAATGGAACAGTCCCCCCAAGTCATTAAAGAATATTTTCACGATTATGTAGGTTGTTTGTATAGAATTATAGGTAACTCGATCGCTACCAAACAGTGGGACAAGAGCCAATTATACTTAAAAAAATTAAAAGAGACTCCTAAAGTGCTTTGGACTCCAACAATAAGAGCCATTTACTCTGAGTTGTTGTTTCATTACAATTTTAGGTTTGGAGATTTAAAAGCCAACCAAGAAGCTCAAAATATCGCAATCGATTTATTAACCAATCACAAACAACAACTTTCCTTATCCATCATTAGAGATTTAATGTTAGCAATTGCTGTTAGCTTTTTTTATCAAAAAAATTATGACAAATGCATTGATTATCTAACTCGTCTTGAAACAATCAAATACGATGACATCAACATGAAAAACACGATTAAAATCATGTTGATGTTAACCCATTATGAAAAAAAGGAATACATCTTATTGCCTTATATAATTCGTTCTAATTATCGTTTTTTTAAAAAAAATGAACCTCGTAGAGATTTTGGATATACCATTACCAAAAGTCTTAGTAAAGTATCCAAAATAATTTCTAAAGAGAAAGTCACCCAAATTTTTATAGCGTTAAGAACAGAGTTAGCACAAAATCATAAGTCTTATTACAATGGCAACCTTATGTTCTTTGATATTCGGGCTTGGCTTAACAGCAAGATTAACAACATTAGTATAGAAGCTTCTTTGATTGAACATCGTAATAAAGATATTCTTGATTAAGCAGTGCATCTATCCTGTGTTATTTCAATAATTTAGTTAATGCAGTAGACTGTGATAAAACTTTCATTTGGTGAATTGCGGCATCGTTTAGGCGAATCAAACGCTCATCCTGTGCGAAGCCATCTTTGATATACTCTGCGTTGATGTTTTCTAAATTAGCCAATACCAGCAATTGTTCTGCCGTCGCAAAATCTCTCATATTTCCCTTTTTATCGGGATTGGCTAATTTCCATTGTTTAGCAGTTAGTCCAAACAAAGCAACATTGAGCAAATCCGCTTCACTAGCATAAACAACTCCACTTTGATCTTTGCCTTCTAACTTAAAGGGAATCAAATTTTCCTTAATGGAATCTGTCAAGATCTCATAATTTACCTTACTCAAAATTCTTTTTACATTCCACTCTAATGTTTCTTTGGCTTCCTCGGCTTCTTTTTCTTTTAGTCGCTGAAACTCCTTAATCATATAGACATAGAATTCTGGACTTAGCCAAGTTGCAAACTGGATTGCAATATCACTATGTGCATAAGTCCCTCCATATCGTCCTGCTTTAGCCTGTAAACCAATTGCATCTGTTCGCTGTATCCACTTCTTGGTGGACATTAAGAATGTGTTTTTAATGAACTCCGTTTTAATGTGGTGGAATTCCACCACATTAAAATTTTGGTTGTGCACTTTTTCCCAAACCCCCAAAAACTCTAAAGTAGATCCTGTTCTAAGCCAGTTCCTGATATAATCTCTAGGATCGCCTTCCAATCCCCGAACCATATCCGTTAAACAAATAAAATCACCGTGTTGGCTAGATACATAATTGATCTCTCTATTTTGAATTGTTATTTTTTTCATCCTTAACTTTAAATAAATCTTATTTTTCTAGGCAAACATTGCTTGTTTTTTGAAACAAACACTTCTTGTCTTGCTGGAACACCCTCTTGTTTTTGGGAACAAACACTTCCTATTTTTTTGGAAGAAATACTTCCTATTTTTTGGAACAAACACTTTGATGGCTTTGAGACAAACACTTTGGTTTGTCTCTACAGCCATTTTTTTTCTTTGTACCAATCTATGGTTGATTTAAATCCTTCGTCAATTGGTATTGTTTGTTTAAACCCTAATTCTTTTGCTGCTTTTGCAGAACTGCAATACCAGGATGGTCTTGTTATTCGATAAGCACGATCCTTATTTAGGGCAACATCAACCCCAAACCAAGATTCTAATATTTGTCCAAAAAATCCCAATATAAATATCACAAAATGCGGAATTTTTATCGTCCATGTTTTTTTATTCATAGCCTTTGATGCAATATCCCCCAACTGTTTCCAATTGTAACATTCCATTGAACCCAAAAAATATACTTCTCCAATAGAATTTTCATTGGTAGCCGCTTGATGCATTCCTTGTACTAAATCTCGAACATGGATCAAACTCATTTCCTTTGGGGTAAAACCCATGATTGCACTGATTCCATTATTAATGGCCTTAAAAAAAGCAAAAATTTCTGTATCTCTTGGACCGTATACCCCTGGAGGGCGTACAATGGTAGCAGGAACTCGATCCGCATATTCCTTAGCCACTTCCTCTTGAGCAACTTTGCTCTCGCCATAAGGTTCAATTGGCCTCAAAGGAGATTGCTCGTCTACCTCACTTCCAAATTCAGCATAACCTGTTGCAGCCATACTGCTTGTTACCAGCACTCGTTTAATAGTAGGAGTGTGGGCAGCAGCCTCCATCACATTTCTAGTCATCTCTACATTCCCCTTCATAAATCCTTCCTTGGTAGGAACTTTAACCACTCCCGCTATATGATAAATATAATGTGCGCCTTGAAAAGCAGCCTGTAAATCATCTGCACTATTAAGACCACAAGTATGTAATTTTACGTTCTTTCCTTCTAACCATTGGAGGTTACTAGTAGGACGCACAATAGCATGAACCTCATTTCCTTGTTCTAATAAATAGTCTACCAAGTGACTACCAACAAAGCCATTTGCACCCGTTACAAACGAAACAATTTTATCTCCCATTTTACACTAATTTTCAAGCAATTATAAAAAAAAATCTTATATTTAAATGCTCATATTTGGTTGTATAATTCCGTAATTTTTGTTACGAATGTATGCTTTTTGCAAGAAATAGTACTACTTTTGTCAACACATATAAAAATAAGTAATCCTTATTATTTGAACATTCGATCAATTTTTACAAAAAATAGGAAGTTTAGATTTCCTAGTTATTAAGAACAAAAATAATCTTTTATGAGCTCACATGAAACTGACAAAAAACTACCGTCTTTGTTTGATAAGTGCTATGAATATAAATATGCAGATGATGTAAAAGCAGCAGGGATTTATCCTTATTTCCGCCCTATCGAGGAAAGTGAAGGTCCTGTTGTAAGAATGGAAGGGAAACCTATAATTATGGCTGGCTCTAATAATTATTTAGGTTTAACTGCACATCCAAAAGTAAAAGAAGCTACTGTTAACGCTTTAAAAACATATGGAACGTCTTGTTCTGGTTCTCGTTATTTGACAGGTACAATTCCTTTGCATGAAGAGTTAGAAGCCAAATTGGCTAAATTTGTGGGAAAAGAAGCAGCATTGCTATTTAGTACTGGTTACCAAACTAGCCAAGGTGTAATTCAGCCATTAGTCAAAAGAAGTGATACTATCTTTTCAGATAAAGACAATCATGCTAGTATCCAGGCTGGGAATTTTATTGCAAAGGGCTCTACAGGCACCAATGTTATCCGTTACAAGCATTGCAGCATGGAAGATCTAGAGCGAAAGCTAGCTAGTCTACCATTAGAAGCAGGAAAATTTATTGTTACAGATGGTGTATTTAGTACATTTGGTAACATTGCTGAATTGGAAGCCATTACCAAGTTAGCTAAAAAGTACAACGCAAAAACATTGGTAGATGACGCTCATGCTTTTGGTGTATTGGGAGAAGGAGGTCGTGGTACTGCCAGTGAATTTGGTGTAACGGACAATACCGACTTAATCATGTGTACCTTCAGTAAGACATTGGCTTCTTTGGGAGGTTTTGTTGCAGGGGATGAACGTGTTATTAACTATTTGAAACATCATTCTCCTGCCTTAATTTTTAGTGCATCTCCAACGCCTTCTTCTGTTGCGGCGGCGATAGCAGCGCTAGATATCGTTACTCAAGAGCCTGAACGTGTACAACGTTTGGTTAGCAACGCAGAGTTCGTGCGCAAAGGGCTAAAAGATGCTGGATTTAACGTTATTGATGGCCGTACTGCCATTGTTCCTGTATTAATTGGCGACAACAAAAAAGCCTTTGGACTTTGGAAAGGTTTATTTGATGCAGGAATTTTTGTAAATGTATTTATCCCGCCTGCTACTCCTCCTAATAAATCAATGATGCGCAATAGCTTTATGGCAACACATGAGCCTGAACATCTAGAAAAAGTAGTTGAGTGCTATACAAAAATTGGCAAAAAACTAGGGATTATTTAATCCGATTTAACCGAATATAGGTATTGTTGGTTTTATAAGATCAAGAAACAATAATTGCTCAAAACCACCATGTAGAGAAGCGTCTCTACAAAAACCAAACGCTATAAGGGTAAGCTTTACAAGGATTTTTGTAAGTTTACCCTTATTTTATATTATATATATACATTCACACAACAGAATATTCTTAATAATAAGATACTCAACGATATAACTCAACATTATAGATTATGGCTAAATTAACAATAGTTCCAGCAAGAACAAAGGCAGAAAAAAAAGCATTTATGATGCTCCCTTTTGAAATTTATAAAAATAATCCATATTGGGTTTCTCCTTTATTGATGGATATGCGCCATATGTTCGGACTCAATGGGTTTGTTGATGGTTTATTGGGTGCCAAAGGGGAACATCCTTTCTATGAATATGGTCAAATGCAACTGTTCATGGCTTATAAGGATGGTCAAGCAGTTGGTCGTATTGCTGCAATTAACAATGAACGTTATAACGAAGTACACCCTGAAGAAGGGGGGACTGGCTTTTTTGGTTTCTTTGAGTGTATCAATGATCAAGAAGTAGCAAATGCTTTGTTTGATACGGCAAAAGAGTGGCTCAAAAAGCATAAATTAACTAAAATGCAGGGGCCTGCTAGCCCTTCTTCTAGTTATGACTTTGGGCTATTAACCAAAGGATTTGACGATTATCCTCGTATTGATATGCCTTATCAACATGAATATTACCAACATTTATACGAGAATTATGGCTTGCCCTGTCGTCAAGAGCTATTGGCTTATAAAATGGATGCAGAAACCATTTTTAATAATGAAAAGCTCAAACGTGGGGCTGCATTGGTAAAAAAACGTTACAATGTAGAAATTAGACCAATTGATATGAAGGACCTCGATAATGAGGTCAAAAAAATCAAAGAGGTTTATAACCGTGCTTGGGAACCATTATGGGGTATTGTACCACTATCCGATGCAGAAATTGATGCTTATGCAGAAAAATTTAAGTTGATTGCGATTCCTGAGTTAATTCCTTTTATTTATGTGGATGGGAAATTGGCAGGTATGGCTGTAGCTGTACTTGATTTCAATTTTATCCTAAAGAACTTAAATGGTAGGTTGTTTCCCAATGGCTACAAAATTTTTACAGATAAAAAGAAAGTCAAATGGATGCGTGTTATCCTCCTTGGTTTATTCCCAGAATATCAAGGCAAAGGAATTGACGCTGTTGTTTACAAACACCTAATTGACGCTGGGTTGCAATATGGTTTCAAATATTGTGAAGGAAGTTATATCCTCAAAGAAAATGAAATGATGAATAGGGGAATGCGTGCTGTAAGTGCTGAGGTTTATAAAGAATATAAAGTTTATGAAATGGAGATTTAAACGAGGTCTTCAATAAACCGTTTTTCATCAATAAAACCTCCCTATATTTTATTAATAATAGGGAGGTTTTTTATTCACGTGCAACGCTACACGTGTAACATGAAACATTTCACGTGTTATTTTAGTTAAAAAGATAAGCAGAAGTTAGAAACTAAGTACAAGACAAGTTTCATACTTATTACAATAAAGTTTTAGAAGTCTATGCATTATGTATTTTTAAAACAATAGTATACCGCATTTTCTTATTATCTTTAATAGGATAGCCGTAAAACAGGTTTAATTTTTTTTGATTACTAAAAAATGTTAAATTTTGTATAGGATTATTGGTATTTTTTAATTACTTTCTGAGTTCAAGACAAAAGAGAGCAGCATTAAATATGCTAACAATTCATTCGGTCTAAAAAGGTCTCTCTTATCGAGCAAACTGTTTTTAGTTTGTCCTGTACATGGAATTAATAAGCATTAATGTAATGTGCTATTGTCAAAGAATATTGATAAAAAAAAGACTAAAAATAGGATTGGAGGGAAAGTTATCTATCTTATTCAAATAAAAATCGTATAATTATCCTCCCCCATCATATTTCGCCAAAAGCTATGAGCTCCGTTGTGTACAATAAATAACACATCGTTGAATAATAATTAATAATAGCAAGATTGCTATTCATTAAAATCTAAGAACTTTAACATCTTTTTAAATGAAATCACCAACTGATGGTATTCGAATATTTATCGTTGAAGATGATCTATTGTTTGCAAAAACTATTCGATATATTCTAACACTAAATCCTGATCATGAAGTTCGTGTGTTTAAAACTGGAAAAGAATGCTTAAATAATTTGCACCTTAATCCACATATAGTGTCCTTAGATTATAGCCTTCCTGATATGACGGGCGATGAGGTCCTAAAACGAATTAAGACACACAATCCTGATATAGGGGTTATTATCTTATCTGGTCAGCAGGATGTTGCAACCGCAGTAGAATTGCTTCAAAAAGGAGCAGACGATTATCTGACTAAGGATGAAGCCAATAAGGAACGTTTGTTTAATATTGTTGAAAAATTAAAGAAGAGTATTTTTCTACAAAAAGAGGTTGAAACGCTTAAGGAAGAATTAACAGAAAAATATCAATTTAGCGAAAGCATGAAGGGCAATAGCCCCGCTATGCAGCAAGTTTTTAAATTGTTAGAAAAAGCAGCAAAAAGCAATATTACGGTATCGGTTACTGGAGAAACTGGAACGGGTAAAGAGCTAGTTGCCAAAAGTGTGCATTATAATTCGCCTCGAAAAAAGGGCAACTTTGTAGCGATTAATGTAAGCGCTATTCCCAAAGATTTATTAGAGAGTGAACTATTTGGGCATGAAAAAGGGGCCTTTACTGGCGCTACAACTCGCAAGCAGGGAAAATTCGAATTGGCAGACCATGGTACTCTATTTCTAGATGAGATTGGTGAAATGGAATTGCATCTTCAAGCCAAATTGCTTCGTGCTTTGCAAGAGCGTGAGATAACTCGTATTGGTGGGAATGAAAATATAAAATTTGATGCTCGCATTATCGTAGCAACGCATAGAAATTTGTCGGACCTTGTAGGAAAAGGCACTTTTAGAGAGGATTTGTATTATCGTTTGTTGGGTTTGCCTATTCACTTGCCTCCTTTGCGTCAGCGAGGAAATGATGTCCTTATATTAGCCAAGCATTTTCTTAATATGACCGCACGAGAAAATAAATTGGGTCCAATGAAACTCGGACAAACTGCAAAAGACAAATTGCTGTCTTATAGTTTTCCTGGCAATATTAGAGAACTCAAAGCTATTGTTGAATTGGGGGCAATTATGTGTAGTGGAAAAACCATTCAACGGGAGGATTTACAATTTAATAGCCCCAAGAAGGTTTCTAATTTTTTCTTAGAAGAAATGACCTTGCGAGAGTACAACATCAAAATTGTACAACATTATCTCAAAAAACATGACAATAACATTCCTATTGTTGCAAAGATATTAGGTATTGGCAAAACAACCATTTATCGAATGCTTAAAGAAGATGAAGAATTCTCTAAAAAGGAAGCTTAAGAACCCCACAACTTAGTTGCCTAATATCGCAAAGCTAATTAGTCCAAACAATCGTTTATGAAATTAACATTAGACCTGACATTTTTAAATGAAATTAGTGGTGGTGACCAAGAATTCATTCATGATGTTTTAAGTACATTTCTAGAAGAAATGCCCAAAGATATAGATCAAATGAATCAGGCCATTCAAGAGCAAAATAATATTATGATTGGTAGAGTTGCTCACAAAACAAAATCTAGCCTTCAGACACTTGGTTTATATGATTTAAAAGATATTGCTGTAAAAATAGAACAAGCAATCAAGACTGAACCTAAACACTCTGAAGCAGCTGTTTGGGCAAAAGAATTTGTCCTATATATGAATCAGGTTTACCCCAATGTAAAAGCACTCCTCAAATAAGTTATTGGTACGACAAAAAAACTCCTGCTAGTTCGGGAACTAGCAGGAATCAGTAAAAATTGTTTATTCTACAACAATCTGATGGCTTTCTAAATAAGGTTCATGGAACTGTACTAAAATAAAAAATAGTATTTTTTCAGTGAAGAAATACGACTTCATCTCAACACTCATCCCCAATGTCCCCATTCGTCTTAGAAGAGCAAAATTAACTATTTTTAGCCGCTTCAGCTTTGTTTAGAGTATCGGCGAGCGTTTGCTCAAACATAGCCTTATTATGACGTCGCCCTTTCAGGGTACGATCAAATACCTGACAACTAAAAATACCTTTTTTAGCTTCAGCCTTAACATGAAAAGATAACTGACTTGGACTCACTGACCAGTTTGAAATCGTAACAATAATTTTCACACCGCTAAATTCCTTATTAATAGTTTGATTACCTTCTAGAGTCAATGTAATACCTCCACTACCAAGATTACTATCAACATTAATATGAGTAGGAAATTGATCTGTTCCATTATCATAAACTGTTGCCTCTATCGTACCTTTAACAAAGCCTAGAAAACAAGAGAAATTAGTTTTATCATTAATTATTTTAGGTAACCCATTAGATAAATCGCTCATAGCATCATTTATTTTTATTCATTTATAAAATATATTATTAATTACAATAACAAATCAAAGATGCTTTATTTTCCTTGTTTAAACTAGTGTATAAACACCTGCTTGTTCTAAACAAGTACTTATACCTATGGTAGAAAGTTAGAAGACTGCTTACTTTATAATAGCCTGAATAAACTCTAAAGGATGGCTTCTAATTATTTTGGTTGGGAAGAAATTTGATAGAAATCACGAATATTTTGTATACTGATTTGGATAAGAATGTACGAGTTCATACGATCAAAAAAACATCAATGTGCCTGATAGATGAGTAGAGCGATACATTTTAAAAAACAGGTACCCTCGTGGATAAATTCTTGACTAAAGAATAAGTGACCAGAGCATTCATTAGCTATTAATATTCTGCAAAAATAGCCCATTCTCGCACCTTACTATGCGCATTGATTTGAAAGATGAGCCCTTTGCTGGGATAAACTAAGAAAAAACCTTGATGGTGATGCACCACTTGAAAATAAGTTCCTTCATAAGCCTTTTGAACCTTTGATAATGCATCTCCTACCTTTATGCCAGTTTGCGTTGTCAATGTCTTATTTCTAGTTCGTTGCAAAAAGGCATAAGAAATTTTTCCATTGGTTTCATTTTTTAGAAAGAAGCGTGAAACATAAGAATGTGCTTGGGTCGAAAAATCAATTTCTAAATTCAATAGGCTATTGGCTCCCAAAACGATCGCCTTAGAGGATTTATAACGCATTGAGCGAAAGTTAACCTGATCCATTCTATCCTCTATAACAATATGATATTGTTCTTTGTAGTTTTTTTCATTCGATAGAATACGTTTATTGGTATTAGAAATATACCAAACAGGCAAATTTTGATAGTGCCTATTGGCATCGTCAAAATACTTACTAGCAGTTTGTATTTGATCTCTATGAGCATATACAATACCTTTAATAATTGCTATTTTAGCCCGTTGTAAATTGGTTGGCGATAAATTAGAAGCTGTGTTTAAAGTCGTTAGAGCATTGGTAGGATCTCCTTTTAAATCGTAAACACAAGAAAGATTCAAATAGGCAGAGCAATATTTTTTATCCAAATTCAAGGCTTTTTTTAAATTAACTTCTGCTTCTCTTAATAATTTATTCCGACTTCCTGCTACTGACAAGGGACGTTGAAATACGTTGGTTAAATCAATATCTATTGGATACAAAAATGCATACCCCTCATCTTCTGGCTGTTCTATAGCAGCAGCCAAAGAAACAACTCCTATATTGTGATAAATTTCTTTGGTTTTTAGAAACTTCAACAAGTAAGTGTAACAATTGTAAGCCTGTAAATTCCAACCTATAGCAATATAATAGTTTGCCGTTTCGTACAATTGTATAAACTTTCGCACCTTTCGTTGAATGATTGCCACCAACCTTTTGCGCTCTTCCAAAGTCGGGTAGCCTTCCAAATCATTATCCAATTGATAACCTTCATAGATTTTTTCTAACAAACTAGGGATGATTTCAAGTGTTTTATAATTTGCCAAATAAGCAATAAAAGCACTGTAGGAATCTGCCTCTTCATCTTCCATGGCATATTTTTTTAACTGCTCATGTTTTAACAAAAAATGAGTTTCTCCCAATCTTCTTTTCCAGTCTGTTTGTTGGTAAAAGTGCGTCAATTCATGCCCGATCAAAAATGCCAAAGCAGCTTCTTCATTTTCGCCCATGGTTCGACAAATATCATAAGCTGCTTTCTCTATAATAATCGTATTATCCATTCCACGATAAGCTGCTACCCGCTTTTTTCGATTCATAATTAGCAGCTTAGGTAAGTTTTCTCTTTGATCTCCAACGGCTAATTTCAGATTCTTATAAACTTTATTGCACTGTTTATAAGCTTGGTGATAATTGGGCAATACTTCGTCCTGACCAAAAAGGCTAACAGTAAAAAATAAGTTTAGTATAAAAAATAAGTATTTCATTTAAGATTGCTTGATAGTACTTAATCCCACTAATAACAAGCAGTAATCATCTTTCTATTCATTTATATCTGAGTACAAGATAAAACAACAGGTAAAGGATACTTATAAAGTACAGTTTAAGCTAAAACTATGTTTCGATCTTAGATCCTAAATAGTTCCATTAATCCTAAAGTCCAATTGTTTTGTCCTCTACACAGAATTTATATTTAAACCAAAGAAGTTTCACGCATTGAGTAGTGATAACCTTATCCTAAAAAGGTAATAAAAAATGGATTGAAAATCGGAGATTGTGGTTCTTATTCCTAAATTAGTAGGGAATAATATACCAAAAATTGTGTTTTTGGTAGAATAAAAAGGAATAAGAATGGCGAATATAGATCCTGTTTTTTTGAAGCAACTACAATTAGGTGAAAGCAAAGCAATCAAGCAATTGTACACGCTTGCTTATCCAAGTTGTGCAAATATGATATTAAGTAATAACGGTTCTAATGAGGATGCAAGAGATATATTTCAAGAAGCTCTTTTGGTCTTTATCAAAAAATTACAAAACCCAGATTTTAAGCTTACAGCTCAACCCAAGACCTATTTATATGCGGTTTGTAGAAATTTATGGCTAAAACAATTGCAAAAACGAAAAAAAAATAAAGCAACGATACAGATCGATGATCCTGACAATATGATTCCTCTTATCCATGTTGATGAAATAGCAGAAAAGAAAGCGATAGAAAGTAAACATGAATTAATTGGTGAAATATTAACGCAACTCAAAGGGGATTGCAAACAGTTATTGATCGCTTTTTATTTTAAAAAAATGCCCTTGAAAGAAATTGCTAAAATCATGGACTATTCAGATGGTTTTGTAAAAGTCAAAAAAAAGCGTTGCATGGATGCACTTAAGAAAAAGGTTTTAGCGGCTTATTCAACAAAAGATATGAATGTATGAAAGAATCTATACTCGATAAATATGCTTTGAACCAACTTACCAATGAAGATAAAGTTTGGTTAAAAAATGCCCTTGCCAAAGATCCTAGTCTCCAACAAGAATTAGATCTTTACACTGATATTGTCAATGGCATGGCACATTATATGGATCAAAAAAACACCAATGAATTAAAAGCTAAGATTGCAGATGTTGGGACTCATCTAGAACAAGATGGATTTTTTGAAACACCTCTGAATCAAGCACTCATTCAACAGATTCAATTAGAAGGAGAAAAAGAGCTACAACAGATCATTCGGTCGGTTGATAAAAATTTAGAACAAGATGGATTTTTTAGGCATCAAGACCACTCAAAAAATACAAGTACCTCCTTCTTTAAAAGGCTAAAGCCATTGATTGCAGCAGCTAGTATTCTATTGATTTTATCCTTAGGGTGGCAGCTTTTTGCTCCAGCAACTTTTGATACTGAAGAACAATATACTTTAGCATTCAAACCCTATGAAAACACTTTGTCAAACTCTATTGAATTAGAATTATCAGAACATGGTTTTGGTGGAAACCCCAAAACAGTTCCTTTAAATCAATTGTTAGAGGCTATGGCTGTTTATGACAAGGGAAACTATGCCAAAGCTAGTCAACTATTAAGTGATGTCCTTAAAGATGGAGTAGATGCCAATTTTTTGCCTGCTACAAAATTTTATTTAGCGTTGAGTTATATGGGCGATAATGCACATGATAAAGCCCTTCCAATTCTTCAAAAAATTAGTGCGCAAGAATTTACCCAACAAGAAACAGCTACTTGGTACTTAGCCCTTGTTTATCTCAAGGAAGGCAATCTAAAAGCATCAGAACAAACGCTGGAAAGGTTAAACAGCTCTAAGCAGTATCGTCAAAAAGCAACTCAACTACTGTCAACATTCCCCAAGTAATATGAACTGCACAGTTACTTAACAATAAAAAGACCTCAAGTATTCATTTCTTCACGATCATACCTTTTTTTTATCTCCAATAACAAATAATTAGCCACAAAAAATAATATCGCCCTGAAAGGTGTTTAACATTTTTTATTCCGAAAAACAAGCCTATTGACATGTAATATAGCTTAAGGTACTGATTAAAATCTAGAGCAAAGTAGGCTTATCTTTTTTATATTAATAATAAAAACATATATCCTTGTGTTATTTAATTCTATTTTGACCTGAACTAGTGGTAGAGATTAGGATAAGACTATTTTTAGGGCAAAAAAATGGTTTAAAACCAATAATTAAACAAGCAACTAAGTTTATTTTTGGTCATTTTTTTTTTTTACACTTAGTAATGAAGATTTTATATCTTTTTTTGAAAAAAAAAAAACGTGCATAAATGGAATTTACTATCAATTAAAGTCCTTTTTTTTATTCAAATAAATTAAAATTTAACTTAAATAAAAACAATAAACTATTTAGTTAATTTTAAATTTATAATACGCTATTTACAAAGCTAAAACCAGCTACCAATGGCGTTTAAGCAATAATACTCTTGAAATTTCAACTAGCTTCAAAAGCTATTTTTTTTAGTATTTTTTTAAGCTTTAAGTCCTTTTTTTACCTTTTACAGTATTAGTTGTGACAAGGCTTTTTTTAGATAAAAAAATATAATATAGATTTTTTATAAAAAATAAATTTGCTTCTTTATTTATTTAGATTTATCTTAGCGCTTTGAAATAATACCCCCTCCTTTTTAGTATTTATCAATTTGGTCATTTTTTAAACTTCCTCATTCAAAAACAAGGAATTAAAGTAAGTGTGCCATATAAATTAATTTAACCCTAGATGAATGATGCATTCATCTAGCAGATTTCTATTGCTTAAAAACATCTAAGCCTCTAACTACATGATATTATTTCAATATTATTTCTATCACCTAACAAAAACTAATTTTTCAGCCAAATGATGCCCGTAATTCAAAATCAAAAGAAGGTAACGTCCCCTTATATCCCTCTTTGGAAACGCATTTTTGACCTATCTTTCTCTCTTATTGCTATTGTATTTTTAGCACCATTATTTTTAATCATAGGGTTGCTCATCAAACTTGATTCAAAAGGATCCGTATTCTATATTTCAAAACGAGTAGGATCTGGATATCAAGTGTTCAATTTTTACAAATTTAGAACCATGCGAACTGGGGCTGATAATGAACTAGAAAAATTGAGAAAAGAGCTAAATCAGTATGAAGAAAACAACAGTTCGGAAAATGATAATAAAGCTGTTTTTGTAAAATTAAAACAAGACCCAAGAGTTACTCGATTGGGAAAATTTCTTAGAAAAACTAGTTTGGATGAATTGCCTCAATTATTCAATATTATAAAAGGTGACATGTCTATTGTTGGCAATAGACCATTGCCATTGTATGAAGCAGAACAATTAATGACAGATTATTCTGCTGCTCAAAGATTTGAGGCTCCTGCAGGTTTAACAGGATTGTGGCAAGTTCAAAAACGAGGACAAAGCGACATGTCTGAAGAAGAACGAAAATGTTTAGATAATGAATATGCCAAAAATTACACCTTTTGGATGGATATTAAATTAATTATTCAGACATTTAAAGTCTTTATCCAAAAAGAGAATGTATAAAAATGAGAAAACTGTTGATATTGGGATTTTTTTTTGTTGCACAAATAGGTTGGGCTCAAAAAGACAGTCTATCTACTACTAATAAAACAGATAGTCTTCTTTTATTGATTCATCAACTGCCTCCTTTAGAGGAACTCCTCGAAGCTGCAAAGAAAAAATCACCTTTAATCAAAAGTCGAAATGCTCTAATCAAAATTAAGGAAAACGAAGCTAAGACAATTAAAAATGATTGGTTAAATGTTCTAGCCCTAAAAGGGAGTGTAGGATATGGAAATAGTTTTATTGATGTCAATCAAAATAATATCGGTATTGGGTCGAATATCAATACTGTATTGTTCAATGTTGGTGTCATTTTAAATTTTTCACCAGAATATTGGGCAAACCGCAAGCATAAACTAAAAATACTCGAAGGGCATGTTGAATATGAAAAAGCTGTCCAGGAAGAGACTATTTTAACAATTGCGGAAAAAATCACTAATTCTTATCTAGAGCTAGATTACTACAAAAGCATATATATAAAAGCCAGTGCTGGTTATGAATCTAATCGAGCCACGCTCCAAATAGCGAAAAAAAAATTCATTGAAGGGGATATAGATATCGCAATTTATAATGACATTGTACTAAAAAATATAAAACTCGATTTAGAGATAGAGGGGTATAAGCAAAACTTAAAAAAAGCTTATTATAGCCTACAACGTATACTTGCTAACGATTAATCTCATAAATTTGCACTATTCTTTTTTGACCCTAAGCTATGAATAGGTAACAATTGCATTGAATACAAAGGCTTTTTGTCTTTTTAAAATGCATTGTTAGAATAAATATTTGCTGCAATGAGCTTTTCACGATTTTTTGAACTACTTATACAACACTACCTTATTATTATAATTGTACCTGTTTTTATGGCAGGGCTTGTTTATTATTTGACCATAGGAGAACAGAAAAGTTATTCGAGTAGTAGCTCTATTTATACAGGTATTGCTTCAGGATTTAATGTTGATATGCGCCAAGGCGTTGGAGATCGGTTTATGATTCAAAGTGTTTTTGAAAATATCTTGACAATCATGAAATCCAAGGAGGTAAAGGAGGAAGTTGCCACCAAATTAATTGCACAACATTTAATTCAGGATATAGACAAGGTATCGGTTAGAATTTGTAAACCCGTCTCTCTTCAAGAACTGCATAATTTAATTCCCGAAGAGGTTCGTCGAGAACTAATTGTAGCGGGGGATTTTCAGAAAACCTATGAAAAAATAAGAGCCTACTTAAAAAAAGATCATGAAAATGTGATCTATCGAATTATACACACCAAGCGGTTCATTCCCAATTATTCCATTCTTGCACTCAATAATATAAAATTTAAACGCATCAAGACTAGTGATTTGGTAAAGGTTGATTTTTCCTCTACAGATCCTGGTATCACCATGAACACGCTTATTTTTTTTACAGAAACCTTCATCAGTAAATACCGTTCTGTAAAAGTTAGTGAAACGAATGATATTGTTGCCTATTTTGAAGCACAATTGCTGAAAGCACAAGCCCATTTGGACGATTTAGAGGCGCAATTACTGGGGTATCGCTCGTCCAATAATATTTTAGATTATACCGAACAAGTACGAGCTATTGCCCAACGCCGTCAAGAAATGGAGGGAGAAATTTATAAAGAAAGAATGGCGCTTGCCTCCGCAGAATATACTAGTAAGTATTCTCAAGATCAACTAGACATGCACTTAGATGTGCTCAATAAAAATACTTCCATTATTGTTAAGCGAAACCAATTAGAAGAATTAGCGAGTAAAATTGCTTTGATAAAAATTTTTGAGCAACCATCTTCTAAAGATAGTCTTTTGATCTTACAACAAGAATTAGACGCTCTGCGAACAGAGATGGAACAAGACTTAGATGCGATCTTTGCTATTAATTACAGTACCTCTGGAGTAAAATCCAAGGATATACTTCAAAAATGGTTTGACAATATTTTGAAGGTAGGGGAGTCTAAGGCCAAATTGAAGGTCTTTGAGGATCGCCGAAATGATTTTAAAAATTTATACCAAACTATGGCGCCTATTGGTTCTAATTTGACCAAAATAGAACGAGAAGTAGCCGTTGCAGAAAGTGCCTATTTGAGAATATTAGAGGCTTTAAACTTGGCAAAGATGCGCCAACAAAACATCGCCTTATCTACTAAATTAAAAGTAGTAGATGCGCCTTTATTTCCTACCGATCCTGATCCTTCCAAAAGAAAACTATTGGTTATTATTGCGTTTTTAGTTGGAGGCTTGTTAGTGGTTGGAACACTAGTCCTTTTGGAACTTATTGATCAAAGCATTCGCCAACCGCTTAACTTAGTCGAGTTAACAGGTTTGCCCTTAGCCTCTGCCTTTCCGCTTATTCCCAAGAAATATGGTCGAATCTATTATGACCAGCTAAGACAATCCTTGACCAATCGATTAGTTGAGCAATTAGAACAAAGCAAAAAAGAAAAACCTACGACTACAAGACCCATTTTGGGAATTATTGGAAGTATGCAAGCGGAAGAAGGAAAAACGTTCATAGGACGAGAATTAGCAAGAAATTTAGAGCAAAAAGGAAAAAAAGTTAACCTCTTTCAACCTCAACCCAAAGAAGAAAATTGGCAATCTCCTTTTACTTCAGAAGAGGGGGATAAGCCCTTATCCATTAACCATTATGCCCCAGAAGACCTAACCACCAATGCCGCTGTAAGTAAATTGCTAACAGAAGCCAATGGAATGGATTATGTTATTATAGAGCTTCCTCATCTGCACAGTTATCAAGTTCCTTATACAATATGGGATGAAGCAGATTATTGTCTATTCGTAACACGAGCCAATCGTTCTTGGGGAGAGGCTGATCGACAATCTTTGGACGCACTCAAAAAAGGACTCCAACAAGCCCCTTTTATGTGTCTTAATGGAGTTAAACTTAACTTTTTGGAAGAAATGATTGGTCCCATTCCTCAAAAAAAGAGCAAGTGGCGTCAACTTCTGAGTCGATTTAATAGATTAGGGTTTCAAAAGTAGGATTTATGAACCTTAAAAATATCATTTATAGTCGAACGGGTGCCGACCTCATTTATAATCCTTTAATTCTTATTGGAGTAGTATTCGCAGCACTAGTGATTACAAAGGGAATTGTATGGAATTGGATGCTTATCTTTGTTGGTGTTGTAGCATTGCCTATAGGACTCTTTTATTTATACAAAATTTTTCAAAACCCTAGACTAGGTATGTGGTCTGTATTGGTCTATTGCTTTGTCTGGAGTTTAATTGCCCGTTATCTCTTTGCTTACACTAGGATTTCATTACCCTTTGGATTGGGGGTAGATGGGCTATTATTTTTAACGCTTGTCGCCATGATTTTTAGTGGTGGATCAAAAGCTAATTATAGAATCCTTCAAAACAGGTTGGTTGTCCTAACCTTTCTTTGGTTTTTCTTTGTTGTACTTCAACTGTTCAACCCTCAAGCAACAAGCAAAATAGCTTGGTTTTATGCAATGCGTTGCTATGCTTTGTATATCTTTTTGGCCGTTATTCTTACTTATATGTTGCTGAACCAAAGAGAAGATCTAGACCGTTTCTTTCTCCTATTTATAGGTTTTTCCATCTTTGGCGCTTTCTATGGAGCGTATCAATTGAATATAGGATTAAATTATGCCGACAGTATATTTATCCAACCCAAATTAGATCGGCATATGCTATTTGGCAAGTTGCGAGTCTTTTCATTTTATGAAAATGCTGGGCAAGCGGGCGTTTCTCAGGCACATGCAGGGGTACTCGCCAATATCCTGTGTATTCACGAAAAAAGGCGTTATTATAAATTATTTTATGGTTTTGGAATGTTAGCCTGTTATTACGGAATGGCCATTTCAGGAACAAGAGGAGCCTTAGTTGTCCCTATTATTGGCATGGGAGTCTATCTAGTATGGTGTCGTAAACCGATCGTTACCATTTCAGGAATTATTGCAGGTGCTGTTATTTTGTTTTTATTGGTGTTTACAACAGTGGGGCAAAGTAATTACACCATCAACAGAATGAGAACCGCATTTGATCCTAATGATCCCTCTTTTCAATATAGACTAGAAGCCCGAGCTCATTATCAAGAATATATGAATAAGCACGCTTTTGGTTGGGGTATAGGAACCGCTGGTTATTGGGGAAATCGATTTAATGGGGAAGATAATGTCATGAAAGGGACAGATGGTGGTTATGTGCAATTGCAAGCAGAGATTGGTATTGTGGGGTTATACTTTTACTGGTTTTATTACCTATTTATACTTGGAATGACCTTTCTGATGCTATTTAAATTAAGAGATATGGAACTTTACCCCCAAGTATTGGCACTTTGTTGTGGAATAATGGGTTTGTTGGCTGCTAATTATGGAAACAGCGTAATTTATCAATTACCTAGTAATTTGACGGTTAGTATGAGTTTAGCTTATATCTGGATTGCTCGAAAATGGGCTTTAGGTGAACAACTTCCTCCGTTTGCTTCCCAATTTAAATAACCACTTTGGCGCTTAACAATTTTCAAAACTTAAAAATGACATTTAACCATAATATCTAAGTAATTAATCAGGTCTCAACACTCCTTAGTGTCCTTAGTTTTAATCTAAAAACAAAAAACGCACCTAGCAATTAAATATATAATAAGTATAATTTTTATATTTTACCTTTTTAACGATTATTAATAAATAACGCTCACTATGAATTTAAAAAGCACCACGTTTTGGTCAGCTATTTATACCGTTATTAGAATGCTCTCTGGGATTATTTCTATTAAGGTAGTAGCTTATATGATTGGACCAGCAGGGGTCGCTTATGTAGGACAATTCCAAAATTTCTTAACCATTACCAATAGTAGTTCTAATATGGGAATTGGGCAAGGAACCATTAAGTATTTGGCAGAACACAGAGCAGAAGATGAGGTGTATAAAAAAATATTGAGCACCTCCTTTATTATTACGATTGTTTCCAGTTCCTTGATTTCTATTTTGATCTTACTATTTCACAAAGAGCTGAGTGTTCACCTATTTCATCGAGAAGATCTTAGCTTTATTCTGATTGTTTTAGCACTATCCATCAGCATTTACTCTTCTGGGCAAATTTTAATGCATGCTTTAAATGGATTCCAAGAAATAAAAAAACTAATTACTGCCCGTATCCTGACCAGCCTTTTAGGCTTAGTTTCAACCATAGCTTTAGTTCTAACAGCAGGCGTAGAAGGAGCTTTATTGGCGCTCATTATTAGCCAAATCATAGGCTTTGGTGTTCTAATTTATTATTCCAAAACAAGCCGTTGGTTTTCTAAAAGCAACTTCTTAGGGGGCTGGGATGCTGTTTTTTTTAAAAAACTAGGCCATTTCTCAATAATGACCTTTGTTTCTGTCATCTTACTGAATATTCGACAAATCTATTTGAGAGACTATATCATCATTCAATTATCTCCCGAAGCGGCAGGTTATTGGCAAGCCATTTGGAAAATATCTGAGTTGTATTTGACCGTTATAACCTTTTCTTTATCGGTTTATTACCTACCCAAATTATCAGAGATCAAAGAAAAGAAAGCTTTACGGGAAGAAATTTTTAAAGGCTATCAATTTTTAATCCCAATTGTATTAATCTTATCGGTTTCTATTTTTGTTTTAAGAGATTTAATTATTTATATTTTATTTACGCCTGATTTTAGTGCTGTTAGAGATTTATTTTTTTACCAACTCATTGGAGATGTTTTTAAAATTGCCTCTTGGATATTGAGCTTTTTGATGGTCGCCAAAGCAATGACTAAAACATTCATTATCACAGAAATTATATTCATTGGTCTATTTGCAATGCTCTCCTTATTTGGAGTACAATGGTATGGTTTGGTTGGAATGACCTATGCTTTTGCCTTAACCTATATCCTATACTTTTTTACCATGCTTTTTATATTCAAAGATATTCTATTCACCCATAGACAGACGGTCTAATTGATAAAATAATAACAATGAGCAAACCCGTAGTAAGCGTTTTAATATCTTCTTATAATCATGGTCTATACATTGAGCAACTCTTAGAAAGTATTCTCCAACAGTCCTATGGCTATGAAAATATAGAGTTGATTGTTATCGATGATTGTTCGACCGACAATAGTTGTTCAATCATTCAAGCCCTAGCAGATCAACACCACTTCCAATTTATTGCAAACACTAGCAATAAGGGGATTTGCGCTAATATTAATAGAGGGATTCTTTTGGCAAAGGGACAGTATATTTGCATAACAGGTTCTGACGATTATTGGGCAGTAAATAAGTTGGAGTTGCAGGTAACGCATCTGGAACAAAACCCCAAAGCAGCCGTTTGTTCTGGCAATGTCATTCGAGTAGACGCAAAAGGAAAAGACTTAGCCCCTGAAAAACAAATCACTGCTCCAGCTAGAATTTATAGTTTTAAAGAGGTATTCTTAAGAGATTTTCCCTTTTCTAGTACTTGCGCTATGATTCGAAAATCCGTACTTGATGAGGTAGGAGGCTACGATGAACAACTCAAAATTGAGGATTATTATATGTGGCTTAAAATTGCCGCTGCTGGACATGAATTGCATTTCTTAAAAGAAATCTTAGGGTATTACCGAATTCATGATGGCAATACCATCCACAAATCTTGGTTGATTTATACTGAAATGGCCAAAATTTTAGCCTTGTATCAGAAACACAACCTGTATCCTGCTGCCCTGAAACGCCTAAAGGTCGTTTATTTTCCTCAAATTGCTCAACTTAATAAAAAGAAAGCTCTAGGTTTGCTCCCAGCGGCTATTTCTAATACTCGTTTTTTTTATAGAGGAGTATATCACCTTCTAAGACCATTTAAAGCAAAGCTATGACATCTGATCCGCTAGTTTCCATCATTGTTGTTAATTATAATACCTCGAATGAGGTGCTTGATTTATTAGCATCCTTAGGCCATTGTACTTATTCTAATTATGAAGTACTGGTAGTCGATAATGCTTCCCCTAAGGATGATTTAAGCCCAGTGCTAACAGCATATCCATTTGTACAGTTGATAAACAGTACAAAAAATCTAGGTTTTGCAGGAGCCAATAATTTAGGCATGGATCACGCTCAGGGAGACTACTATTTATTTCTCAATCCAGATACTTGTGTAACACCATCCTTTTTAGAACCCATGTTGGAAGCTTTTGAGCAAAACCCCTCAATTGGATTGGTTAGCCCCAAAATAAAATACTACGATCAACCTCATCTAATTCAATATGCAGGAACATCAACCATGAGTAAATGGACCATGCGCAGTCATTCCTTTAGCAAAAACAAAGAAGACAATACAGCCAATTCCATCAGTCAGCTAACGGGTTATGGGCATGGTGCTGCTATGATGGTTCCTAAAAGCGTTGTCGAAAAAGTTGGAAAGATGAACGAGACTTATTTCTTGTATTACGAAGAATTAGATTGGTGTGAACGAATTCGTCAACAGGGCTACCAAATTTATTATGTTGCTTCTTCTATTGTTTATCATAAAGAATCGATCTCCATTGAAAAAGAAAGCCCGCTTAAAATTTTTTACCTCAGTAGAAATAGAATTCTATTTGCTCGACTACACTACAAAATGGGGGCGTTAACCCTTTATTTTTTATATCATATATTTGTGGTTATTCCCAAACACATATTTAAATATATTAATCAACCAGCATTATTAAAAGCCTATTTAAAAGGTGTCTTTTGGCATCTATCTAGTTCCATCACGATTTAATAAAAAACATGCTAGCACTATTTTCTATCCTAATTGGAGGCTATTTGGCATTGGCTTCCTTCTATATGCTTCTATTTGCAATAGGAGCTAAGGTTAATTCTACTAAAACAACAATCCAGTTGTCTAGTAAAGTAAGTTCAACCGCTTCTATGGCTGTATTTATCCCTGCTTACAAGGAAGATGCAGTGATTGTGGAAGTAGCCACTAAAGCTTTGGCACAAGATTATAATAACTATACAGTGATTGTTATTGCTGATTCTTTAAAGCCCGTTACTTTAGAACGACTAAAGGAATTGCCCATTGAGGTTGTAGAAGTTGACTTTGAGCAAAGTACTAAAGTAAAGGCACTCAATCACGCTATGAATCAATTGACTTCTAACTATGAAATTGCTGTAATATTAGATGCTGATAATGTGATGGAAGCGCAATTTTTAGCTAAAATGAACGTAGCCTACCATCAAGGCGCTAAGGTCATACAAGGGCGACGAATTGCAAAAAACAAAACGGGCTCTTATGCCTTGCTAGATGCACTTAGTGAAGCCATTAATAATAACATTTATAATTTAGGGCAAATTAACTTAGGCTTTTCCGCTCGTTTGGTTGGCTCAGGAATGGCCTTTGAATATGACTTATTTAAACGCTTAATGCAAGATTCTGTAGCTGTAGGAGGGTTTGACAAAGAATTAGAATTAAAATTATTAGAACAGAAAGCCTTTATCCATTATGTGGATAATGCAATCGTTTGGGATGAAAAAGTAAGCAAAGTAGCTGTTTTTGCCAAGCAACGCAGAAGGTGGTTAGCAGCACAGTACCATTACCTAAAAGAATATGGTGGTCGTGCAATTAGAGCTTTATTCTTGAAGGGCAATCTAGATTTTTTTAATAAAATTTGCCAAATGGCATTGCCTCCGAGGTTATTGCTGCCTGTTTTTTTGGCAATGGGTTCTGTTTTAACCTATCTCTTAGGTTCAAATACGGCTTGGATTTGGTTTTGGGGCTTGTTGGCCAACCTAATGGCCAACCTAATCTCCATCCCTAAAGAAATGTTTACAATAGAATTATTCAAGGCCTTGATCAAATTACCAATTGCCATCTTTTTTATGTTCTTTTCTTTGTTCAAGATCAAGGGAGCCAACAAAAAATTTTATCATACGCCTCATGGTGAGGAAAAATAGAAACTATGAACTATCCTAATTTTTTAATTATAGGGGCTGGCAAAAGCGGTACAACTTCTGTTTACCATGCCATCAAGCAACACCCTGATGTTTTTATGAGTGCGGTTAAAGAACCTAACTTTTTTGCCTTAGAAGGACAAGAAAAAATCACTGGTTATGATAAAGAAGACCCAGATGGGTTTAATTTTTACCCTTGGGCGGTAACGAATTTAAAAGATTACCATAAATTATTTAACGAGGTTAAAGGGCAAAAGGCAGTGGGAGAATCTTCGACCATGTATCAATACATGCCAAAAGCTCCTGAAAATATAAAAAAGCACATTCCAGCAGTAAAACTTATTGCCATTTTTAGAAACCCTGCTGATCGGTTGTATTCTCGATATTTGCATTTAGTTCGTGAAAATAGACCACCAACGCCTAATTTTGAAGATTGTTTTGAACGAGGGAATCTTTGGTGGCAAAAAAATGATCTAGTACAAGAAGGGTTTTATTATACGCATATGAAGCGTTATTTCGAATTGTTTGATGCCGCTAACATTAAGATCATGTTGTACGAAGATCTACGTCAGCAGCCCATTCAGTTTATGCAAGAGTTATTTGAGTTTATAGAGGTTGATCCTTCTTTTGTTCCTGATATGTCAGTACAGTACAATATTTCAGGAAAGGTGAAAAATAAATATGTGGATTTGTTAATCGGGCAACAGAGTGTGCTGCGCAAGGGGGTAGAAAAAATTAGCCCTAGCCTAATTCAAAAGATAAGGGATTCGCACCTAATGCAAAAGATTGTAACAAACCTTAGGAAAAAAAATCTAGAAAGAGTTCCGCTTTCGGATGCTGTGCGAAAACGATTGATTGACGAAATCTATCGAGAAGAAATTGAATCATTCAGCAAGTTGATTCAGCGTGATTTGAGCCATTGGCTTTCTTATTAAAAAAAGCCTACTAAATTAGATATTGTTAATGGCAAAATCAAAGAACTATGCTAAAGAATAAAACTATAGTCATTTTTAGCTTGCAACCTTGGGACATCAAAATAGGAAGCAATTGCAAAAATATTGCATTAGAATTGGCTAAAAATAATCGAGTAATCTATGTTAATAGACCTCTAGATCGAATAAGTTGGCTAAGAAGAAAAAAAGATACGATTACTCAAAATAGAATGAATGTATTGAAGGGAAGGAAAGAGGCTGTTGAGCAAATTGACAAAAACCTTTGGGTATTAACCCCCACCATTGTAATGGAGTCTGTGCAGTGGATAAATTCAAGCTTCGTGTTTCAATCTTTAACAGAAAGAAATAGTCGAAGATTGGCTCAGAATATCAAGCATTATCTAGACCAATTAGAGGTTGATGAATTTATTTTATTTAATGATAGTGCTATGTTTCAGGGAATTAATCTGAAAAAGTTCTTACAACCTAAATTGTTTATTTATTACATCAGGGATTATCTTATTGCCCAACCCTATTTTAAAAAGCATGGTCCTGATATTGAGCAACAGTTGATTAAGCAAGCGGATTTGGTGGTAACTAATTCTACTTATTTGGCAGATTACGCCAAAAAGTACAATGCGAATAGTTTTTTTATTGGACAGGGTTGTGATTTGGAGATGTTTCAACCTCAACAAATAAAATCAATCCCTCCAAGCCTTCAAAACATTCCTCAACCCATTATAGGATATGTAGGAAGTTTAACGGCTAAACGCTTAGATATTAACTTGTTGGTATACCTAGCTAAACATAATCCCAAATGGTCTATTGTTTTGGTTGGGGGAGAGGATGAGGAATTTAGGAACAGTGAATTGCATCATTTGAGTAATGTTTACTTTTTAGGTTTTCAAAAACCAGAAACATTGCCTCAATTTATTCATGGTTTTGATGTTTGCATCAACCCTCAAGTATTGAATCAATTATCCATTGGGAATTATCCTCGGAAAATTGACGAGTATTTGGCAATGGGAAAACCTGTTGTTGCAACAAAAACGGAGGGCATGATGATGTTTAAGGATTATGTTTATTTAGCAGAAAACAAGGAGCAATTCGAAAAAGGCATCCATGATTTACTGAAAAATAATACGAAAGAATTATATCATCAACGCATTAATTTTGCTCAATCTCATTCTTGGGAAAACAGTATTCATGCAATGGCAGAATTGTTATAACAATTGTAATTGCTATTTTATAAACTATAATTGTCACCTAAATCACTTGGCAAAACGACGAAAAAAAGTCACATTTGTCAAAATCGAGAAAAAACAAATTATTATTTCAATTAAAACGCTATGTTAGAATTTTTATTTTGGAGTCTACTATCTCTCGCAGTATATACTTACGTTGGGTATCCAATAATTTTGTTTTTTCTGACAAAGATTAAATTAAAATTCGTTCGTCCAAATCAAACGATAAAAAAAGAATTGCCTTCATTGGCTCTAATTATACCAGCTTATAATGAATTAGAATATCTCGATCAAAAAATAAAAAATTGCTTTGAACTTCAATATCCTTCTAATCTGTTAAAATTAATATTTGTCACCGATGGTTCTAATGATGGTTCAGACTTGTATTTAAAAAAGTACGAACAAATTACAAATTATCATTTGGATGAAAGAAAGGGAAAAATTGCGGCAATGAACAGAGTTGCTCCCCAGATTAAAGCTGATATCATCGTTTTTTCTGATGCTAATGCCATGCTGAACAAGGAAGCCTTAATGGAAATTGCTACCCGTTTTAATGACCCTAAAGTGGGCTGTGTCGCTGGAGAAAAACGAATTGTTGTTGAAGGAAAAAGTAAGGCTACGAACGCAGGAGAGGGGTTTTATTGGAAATATGAGTCGGCACTTAAAAACTGGTCTTCTCAACTTAATTCAGCAATTGGAGCAGCTGGCGAGCTTTTTGCGGTACGAACAGAACTCTTTGAAGCACCAAAACTAGATACTATTTTAGATGATTTTATCATTTCTTTATCTGTTGTTCGAAAAGGGTTCAAAATCGCTTATACCAAAGAGGCTTATGCGCTAGAATACGGTTCTTTGACTATTCAGGAAGAAATGAAACGAAAGATAAGAATTTGCACTGGAGGGGTGCAGGCTATACAAAGAACTTTAGCCTTGTTAAACCCTTTTCGATACCCTCTTTTTGCTTTTCAATATCTCTCGCATCGCTGTTTAAGATGGACAATTACACCAATTGCATTAGTATTATTAATACCCATTAACACATATCTTGCTTATAATGAGCAAGATATTTACTTTTTTTTAGGTATATTGCAAGCACTATTTTATTTTTTAGGCTTTTTAGGCTTCCTTTTTAAGACTCAAAAGCTCCAAAATAAGTTCTTATTTATTCCTTTTTACTTTCTAATGATGAACTTTTCTGCTTTGGTAGGAATGAAAAGATTTTTCTTCAATGAACAATCTGTTTTATGGGAAAAATCACAACGTTTGAAGACAGTAAACACAGAATCCCCTCCTTTGTAAAACAATAACACAAAGGTAAGTATAACCAGATAAATAATATTATTTTCATAAAAATACATAAAACTCTGATTGACACTGTAAAAAAATTAAACACTTAAATCAATAACTAACTAACAAGTTAGTATTAAATGGTGCACCAAAAGACACCACCCCAAACTTAACGTCCTATATCCAATTCTATCAATTGATTTAAGTTCACTTTTGGGGTCATAAAATACAAGAATACCTTACAATCCATGTTAAAAAACTCTGAAATGAGAACGGTTACCTATGCTATAATTTCATTAATGAATGAAAAAATTAGCTTAATTCTAAATTTTACATCACACCAATAAATAATACAACCTATTTTTTAATAAATACTAAACACAAATAACAATGATTTTATCCCCTTTAAAGAAAATAATACCTGTTATTATTTTTCTTGTCTCAACGCAAATTATTTTTGCCCAAGGAATTGGGATTAATAATGATAATACAGATCCTGACCCATCAGCAATGTTACATGTTAAATCTACTGATAAAGGCATTTTAGTCCCACGTATGTCTTCTTCCCAAAGAACATCTATTGCGTCTCCCGCATTAGGCTTGCTGGTCTTTGATACCTCTAGCAATAGTTTCTGGTTCTTTAATGGAGCTATTTGGGTTGAAATTACGGCAGGTAGTGCAAGCAATCAAACACTTACCTATACAGGAAGTACACTAACAATCTCTGGTGGTAATGCTGTAAATGTACCCAATGGAGATATAACTGAAGTAGTGGCTGGAAATGGTCTAGTTGGTGGAGGAACCATAGGAAATACAACCGTTAGCGTAGTAGCAACCAATGGTATAAAAACCAATGCCGACGATGTTAGATTGGGTGGAACCCTAGTTGAACCAACCCAAATTATTCAAGGAGGTCATAACATGACTTATAACCTCAATGGAAGTGGAGATTTTAATATCCAAGATAATGGTGTTACTCATTTTCAAGTGGGCGACAATGGTCTGACATCTTTTGGAGACGATACTTATTGGAAAGACGGCTCTGTCTCAGGTACTAATCTAGCTATTCTATCAGATGATGGAGATGATGGTCGATTTAGACTAATGGAAAATGGGCTAACTTCTATTGATTTAGATGCGAACTCACAATTTGTATTTAATGAGCAAGGTTTAGATCGCAATTTTAGAGTAGAATCTACCACCAATGCTAATATGATGTTTTTAGATGCAGGAGCAGGTAGATTAGGAATTAATACCAACACGCCAACAGAAACCTTTCATGTAGAAGGAGGCGGGCGTTTTATTGATGGTGTTTCTATTGGAGCAGCCTCTACTTCTGGCGATCACCTAATGATAGCAGCTGGATCCGTTAGACCAACTGTCCAAATAGGTAATACGGTTTCTAATAATGCTGAATCTGGTCGTTTGGTATTTACTGAAAATGCTAGAACTCAAATAACAAATGGTGTTTATTGTGGATTTGAAATTCATCATGATGGTGCTGCCAATAAATTACATATTAATGGTGGATGTACCGCTCCAACTACTTCTATGACTTTTGAGAGAAATGGTAACGTTGGTATTGGAACTACTGCCCCTACAGCAAATCTATCTGTTAACGGTGCTGCCAATAAATTAGGTGGTGGAAGTTGGGCTGTATTCTCAGATGCTCGATTAAAAACCAATGTATCAGATTATACAGAAGGGCTTGACTTTTTAATGAAGGTAAGAACAGTTAATTTTAGTTATAATGACAAAATGACTGCAATCTGGGGAGAAAACACAGTAAATCCTAATAAGGTTTATCAAGGTGTTATCGCTCAAGAATTACAAGAAATAGCGCCTGATATGGTTCGTTCTGTTACTCTAAATGCTAGTAATGATAATGACTTGGATCAACCAAGTACAGAGGCATCTGAGTCTTTCTTAGAGGTAGATCCCAATAAATTTACTTATGCGCTTATCAATGCTGTAAAAGAGCAACAAGCAATTATTAATGAGTTAAAAAATGAGCAAGATTCTGTTAAAAAAGAATTGGCAGAATTAAAAGATTTATTAAAAGCAATGAGTAAGAAATAATTCTTATTTATTTTAAAATAGTTGTATATGAAAACTCATAATATAATAATTATTTTATTGCTTTTAGCTCCAATTATATTATTTTCCCAAGGAGGCATCGTTAATAATGGTGCTGTATTAAAAATTAACTCAGCTACAGACGTTAAGATTAATGAGGGGGGAGTAATCAACAAAAACAATGGAACCGTTAGCAATAAAGGTAATCTACATATCGATTTGGATTGGACTCAATTAGGTCCAACTACGAATTATACAGGAAGTGGTTGGATGATATTTGAGGGAAATACAAATCAAAATTTATCCAGTGGCAATGCAATTACAATTGATAATTTGCAGGTCAATAATGGTAATCGATTAATTTTAAACGATGATGTGACTGTTTCTACTCAAGTAGATCTAGTGAACAATGGTCAAGTTGAGTTAGGAGTCAATAACTTAACAATCTCTTCAGGAGCTACCATTACAAATTATGATGCCAGCCATTTTATTATAACCAATAGTACTGGTGTTTTAGAGCAAGAAGTAGGAGCTAGCAATGTTATTTTTCCTGTCGGAAATTCTACCTACAATCCTGCAACAATTAGCAATACAGGTACGGTTGATAACTATAGCCTTCGGGTTGAAGATCAAGTTTGGGATAATGGCACCTCTGGTACTCCAGAAACTCATGATATCGTTAATCGCTCTTGGCATTTATCAGAAGCGGTACAAGGAGGCTCTTTGGCTACGCTAACCCTTCAGTGGCATCCTTCTGAAGAGTTAATTGGCTTTGATCGTTCAGTTTGTGGGGTAGCACACTGGAAAGGAGGCGCTTGGCTGCACCCAAGTTCGTTTACTCCTGCCACTACAGTTGGCCCTTACTTTAGTCAAACGCTTTCTGGCATTAACGATTTTTCGCCTTTTGCCGTTGAAGACATCAATGAATCTTTGCCTATCGAATTGTTATTATTTAAAGCTAAACGAGAAGATAAACATAGGGTAAAGCTCAATTGGGCAACAGCATCTGAAACGAATAACAAAGGCTTTGAAATAGAACGTATGTTGGATACCGAAACTGCCTTTAGTACAATTGATTGGGTAGATGGTGCAGGAAACAGTAACTATCTTTTAAACTATAGCTATACTGACCTTAACGCTCATAGTGGAGTTAGTTATTATCGACTCAAACAAATAGATTTTGATGGAAGTTATAGTTATTCTCCCATTCGTGCTGTAGCTGGTTTATCATCTAGCGCTGACCAAATACAAGTATATCCTATTCCAACTAAAGATAGATTAATGGTAGACTTTAGTAATTGGAACAGCACTAGTACTGATGCCGTATTAAGAATCATTGATGTACATGGACGTACTGTATTTACCAAAGAAATTAAAATGCAACAAAATAATTTAATTACCATAAATGAAGTGGCAGATTTCCCTCCTGGAACCTACTTTGTAACAATTGGAAATGATTCTGATTATGAAATGGTTCAGAAAATAATCAAAGAATAAACGCTCAACCAAGCCAAGAGGGAATCTGCTTCCCTCTTGCTTTTTTTTTGACACCAACCTCACTTTGCATCAGTAGCAATACATCTATTATTCTAAATTGATGGTTCCTTTGCCAAACCAAGTTTAGCTACTTAAGGTTAAATTTTCCTTCACCTTTATAGAATCACTAAACGCTATTTGATAACAACAACTATTTTAGGTCTCCAATACTTCTTTTGTCACTAGTAGAATAACAAGCTTCTTAAGTTATTCCTTCCTCCCCTAAATTAAACCTTATTTCTTCCAAGCATCTCCCAATTAAATCGATAAAAAAATAAGTTGTAAGTTCGAAAATTAGATAATATATAGGCAAAGGTTCTCCTCTTTTTTAACCTAATACAAGATTTTCATCAAAAATGGCAAGAACGTGCATCTATTTGGCATAAATATGCGTCCAAAAACCAATTAAAATAAGCATCTTTGCAAACATTTTTTTGTAGTACTATAATTTTAGTTTACAATTGTTTATGTTTGTGATCTAAACAGGAAAAGAGTATAATTCACGAATTACCTTTTCTATTATTCTCCCCTAATCCCCAATTGAAAAACTATTTTTTATCTAGTGTTACAATACATATATCATTAATTATTAAATAATATATTATTCCTTCATATAAAAGTCTTTTTCAGAGTTTTAATTCCCATAACTTTTAAAGTTAACACTTATGAATAACTGGCGTTTTTTCCTAATTAGCCTACTCCTATGTACCTACACCGTACTAAATGCACAAACAACCTATCTGGATATAGAAACAACCCCTCCTGATAGCATTATTGTTTGCGGAGATTCTGCATTCTTTAGCGTTGAGGTGACTAACACTCATTCGCAAGCACTAACCAACTTGATCTTTAATCCTAAGATGATTCCTGGTATTCTTTATATTCCAGGGTCGGTTACAGGAATGCAAGAACATAATATCAGCACTCCTCATGAACCGCTTTTTAGTTTGGGAGAGATTGATGCAGGAGAAACCTTTACATTAACATTCTACGTAAAAGCAGAATGTTCCATTATTAATCAAATTATTAACCTTGGAGGTAGTTCTTCAAGTGGCGGACTAGCCACCAACCAAACTCGGATTGATTATTTAGAGAATGGTATAGCAGGATATTCGTTAGAACTGAATGGTTCTAATTCTTATAATATCTTGTATGCAGATATTTTTATTTCTACCATTACAAACCAAGTAATGCAAACCATTCCTGGAGCGACTTATACACGCAATATTTCTATTCAAAATGGTGGTCTTGGAAAAATCGAATCCTTAACCTTACTAATTGACTTTGAATCAGGAGTAGCCGTTTCGGGAACGAATATTGGCAATTTTTCACTTTCTGGACAGCTTGCTACCGTTACCCTTGGTCCTGCAGAGTTTGCTATGTTTGGAAATGGAGATGGTTATTTTGAACTTGATGAGGTAATCACTTTAGTCGACACCGTAACCATGCTAAGTTGTATTGGGGGAGAGACTGAATATACTGCCTTTTGGGGATGTAATCCAACAGATACCTGCCAGCAAGATCAAGCCTATGCCAATTCTATATTAATTGGTGGGCAGCCTGTAATTGCCTCTGATATTGTCACCAACCAACCTACGTTTTTTGGTTGTGCAGATACAGGAATTGTAGCCGTAGAATATACCAATATAGGAACAGAGTCATCAGCAGGTGGCGCCAACTACTACAATATAACGATGCGCTATCAATCCAATCAAGAAATGGTCAACTATGTAGGAGCCATGCTAAATGGTGTTGATCTCTTTGCTGCTGGTATTCCAACCCAAACAACTGCCTTTAACCAAAGTGGAAATATTAGAGAACGAACAGAAATTTTATTTGATAATTTCTTTACTACTGATCCAGATGGAGCAGGGGGCTTAGAAGATTTGGATAATGATGGTTATTATGATGATATGGCTGCTGGAGATACGCTATTGATCACTTACTCTTATTTATTAGAGTCACCATCTTCTTTTTCCGATTGTCCTGTTGATTTTTATTTTCAATTTTTTAGAGAAAGTATTTGTGGGTACAACAATTGTGGCGATAAAATTTGGGGGCTACATTTTCGAAATGCTCATATTCAAGGTGAACCTACGGGCGCTCCTCTAACGACTGGACCTTCTGATATCTTTGCTGGTGATACCATTACGGTTACCTTCCAAAATAGTTTTGAGTTTGACGAATCAGGGCGTTTTAAAAGTAAATTTCCTAGTTCTTTTATCTCTGTTTTAAAATGTGATAATAGCGAAGTAAAAACATATTTGGAACTAGATGCTGGATTTAGCATCGTACCAGGTTCTGTATTGGTAAATGGTCAGCCTACTACCTTTTCTGTAAACGGAAATACAGTAACTATTAATGGAGGTCAGTTAATAGGAAGAGAAGCTAACAACCATTTTAGCCTTGATCTAACCTATGATTGTAGTGTTCCTGTAACCTTGGGTGGTCATTTGGAATGGCGTAGTGTTTTAAGTTGCGATTGTGGCGATGAAATCAACCTAGGCTGTCAATCTCAATTTATTGCTAGACATTGTCCTGGTGTTCCTTGTTTTGGAACCAGAGCTTTTGAGGTTACAAGAACAACGCTAGGCTGGACAGATGCAACACAAACAACAAGAGTATCGCCTTCTACGCCTGGTTTAGCCTTAAATCGTGCTTATCAATGTGATACCATCCGTGCTTGCGCTCCTGGATATGTAGCTTTTGGAACGGGTTTATCCTTAAATAATGCACATGTTAAACTATGGTATGAAGCGCCAGGAAGTGATCAGTCGTTTAACTATGGAAGAGGAGAATGGAGCATCTACGATGCTAGTACGGGTACAACTCATACCGTACCGACCACTGCTCCTTTTATTACCAGTAACGGTGCACCAGCTGCCACTTACCAAATGATTTTTGATGCCACCAATGCCATTACTAGTACTGTTGGAACCTTAGAAGAAGGAGATAGCCTTAATATCAAACTATACATGGCTATTAATAAGACCAATGACTTTCCTTTGGGAGCTTATCAATTTCCTACTTTTAGAGCACAACATGGTCATGTAGATGCGAATGGTGACACGTTAGTTTGTAGCTCTTTTGGGGCAATTCTTACAGTATTAAAAACCAAAACATTTATCCAAGATCCAAATGGTAGTACCCATTTAGGGCATTTTGATCCTTGTAGTGAACACAAGTTTAGATTTGGCAGTCAAATAATAGGTGGTTTAGGTATCTTAGACGACTTTCCAAACGAATTTAGACCTGTTAATGTTTGGGATGATACATTGTGTTATACACTTCCTGTAGGAATGGCTTATGTGCCCAATTCCATTAAATTTAACAATAGTCTAACTTCTAGTGTTATTCCTGCTTTTGATCCTATTACTAGAAAGTTGACCTTGATTGGAAGTGATTTATTTCCTGGTGGTTGGCCTATTTTAGATAGAGTAGACGATAGGATACGAACCATAGAATTTAGTGTATCTAGAGACTGTGACGTTGTGAAGGGAGATCATATTATTCCTTCTAAATATGGTTATACTGATTTTGCTTCTGCTCCAACACCCTCTTGCTATGAATATACTACGGCAGATACAGATTGGGAGATCATTGTCAATAAGCCGAATATAAAAATGGACGCAGCATTGCCCATTATAGAAGGTTTTGAGAGCGATTTAGAATGGAACATTAGAGTCTGTAACAATGGTAATATTCACTCGGCTAACAACTGGATTTATATCAATGACCTTTCAGGTAATCTAACGATAGTAGATATTGTCGACCTAAGCAATGGGGGGATCTCATTACCGTTTATTCAAACAGGATTTAAAGTTTATGTTAATATAGGTTCTCTGTTAGAAACTTCTTGTGTAGATCTTCTCATTTCTGCAATGAACAGTGATTGTGTACCCAATCAAGTAAACTCACTAGAAGTAATCAGTGGTTGGTCTTGTAGTCCAGATTTGATGTACAACCCAAATTCTTGTCATACAGATACCATACCTTTACAATATATTTCTAGAACTGCGAATCTACAAACACAGGTTACTTCTCCTTCTAATAATTTGATTGACATTTGTACGCCATTTGATTTTAGTGTTTTATTAGTTAGTTCATTAGAAGCTAACATGGATCAAATTGTACACTTCATAGATTTACCAGCGGGCTTAACAATATTACCAGGTGCAACCTATGAATATCCATTAGGTTCTACTCCTCAACCATTACCTACAGCTGTAGATCAATTTGGAGCCAATACTCCAGGATGGAGACTAACCCAAATCATACCTGGGCTAGCCAATGGATTTGTAGGTACTCGTGATACGCTTCGTAATAAACTCCGATTGAATTATAGCTTAGTTGCTAGTTGTGACTATGATCCTTATAATTTGATTGATATCAATTCTCATGGTACGACCAACTGTGGTGAATTGGTAGATTTGATCGCTCGAAAAAATGTTTATATCAATGGTTTTCCACCATTAGATACCACTAAAGTAGCTTTAAGTGTTGTTGATAATTCTTCTAATTGTGTCAACCAAGTAAAAGCTATCGTTGATGTAACCAATCAATCTACAGGTAACTTAAATCCTCTAAATAGATTAGAAGTTATTTTACCAGCAGGAATGGATTATATAATGGGTTCTCATATTCCTGACCCAACGATCCAGACTCAGGCTGGCGGAATAGACATTTTAAGTTTTGCCTACCCAAATCCTTTAGCATCAGGAGCAACAGCAAGCTTTAATTTTGATTTAGCGGTAGATAGAACGATAGATTGTGGTCCTTATGAGGTTGTTGCTCGATCCATTTTTAGAGATAGTACCTTCTGCGCTAGTTCAGGAGATAGTTGTCTAATTGGTATTACAACAGATGCAGATACAGCAACGGTAGCTGTTCAAACACTTATCGATGCAGCCTTTACTCCTAGCGTAATAGAGCCTTGTTTAGGAGATAGCTTTACCTTAACAAGTACAACGATTTGTGGGACACACTTTTGGGATTTTGGAGATGGTAATACTAGTACAGCAATCAATCCTACACATATATACAACGGAACAGTTGGAGGAATATATACCATCACACATATCGTTTCAAGCCCTTGTGGAACAGATACTAGTCTACTTGATATTAATGTAATTAGTGAATGCTGCCAGCTGAATATTAATACAGCAACAACTGCTATTAATTGTTATGGAAGTTGTGATGGTACTGCTACTGTTATTGTATCGAATGGTGCCGCTCCATATAACTATCTTTGGTCAAATGGTGCTACAGATGCCTCTATTACTGGCTTATGTGCAGGCACTCATGAGGTTACTGTTACAGATCTTAATGGTTGTACAATAACAGCAAGTGTAACGCTCGCTAATCCTACGATTCTTCAAGCAAATGTTACAACAACGGATGCTTCTTGCTATACAACTTGTGATGGTAGTATTGCTACGCTTGTTAATGGTGGTACTGCTCCTTACACTTTCCTTTGGAGCAATGGTGCTACTGATGCTAATCTTAATGGTTTGTGCCAAGGGAACTATATTGTAACCATTACAGATGCTAATGGCTGTACGCTTATTGATTCAGCAACAATTAATAGTCCTGCTCCTTTAGATGCTACGTTAAACAGTACAAATGCAACTTGTCATGCAGCTTGTGATGGTAGCATTGCTACGCTTGTTAATGGCGGTACGGCTCCTTACACCTTCCTTTGGAGCAATGGTGCTACGGATGCTAATCTTAATGGTTTGTGTCAAGGTAATTATATTGTGACCATTACGGATGCTAATGGCTGTACTAACACCTTAACTGCTACCGTAACAGAACCTACGCCTTTGGATGCTACGTTAAACAGTACAAATGCAACTTGTCACGCAGCTTGTGACGGTAGTATTGCTACGCTTGTTAATGGCGGTACTGCTCCGTACACCTTCCTTTGGAGCAATGGTGCTACCGATGCTAATCTTAATGGTTTGTGTCAAGGTAATTATATTGTAACCATTACAGATGCTAATGGCTGTACGCTTATTGATTCAGCAACAATTAATAGTCCTGCTCCTTTAGATGCTACGTTAAACAGTACAAATGCAACTTGTCATGCAGCTTGTGATGGTAGTATTGCTACGCTTGTTAATGGTGGTACTGCTCCTTACACCTTCCTTTGGAGCAATGGTGCTACTGATGCTAATCTTAATGGTTTGTGCCAAGGGAACTATATTGTAACCATTACAGATGCTAATGGCTGTACGCTTATTGATTCAGCAACAATTAATAGTCCTGCTCCTTTAGATGCTACGTTAAACAGTACAAATGCAACTTGTCACGCAGCTTGTGACGGTAGTATTGCTACGCTTGTTAATGGTGGTACGGCTCCTTACACCTTCCTTTGGAGCAATGGTGCTACGGATGCTAATCTTAATGGTTTGTGTCAAGGTAATTATATTGTGACCATTACGGATGCTAATGGCTGTACTAACACCTTAACTGCTACCGTAACAGAACCTGCGCCTTTGGATGCTACGTTAAACAGTACAAATGCAACTTGTCACGCAGCTTGTGATGGTAGCATTGCTACGCTTGTTAATGGTGGTACTGCTCCTTACACCTTCCTTTGGAGCAATGGTGCTACGGATGCTAATCTTAATGGTTTGTGCCAAGGTAACTATATTGTAACTATTACGGATGCTAATGGCTGTACTAACACCTTAACTGCTACCATAACAGAACCTACGCCTTTATCAATAACCATTACAACTACCGACCCAAGTTGTAATAGCTTGGATACAACGACTGTTTGCACAGCAACAGCTTGGAACAATAGTCGACATGCGGTTTGGTTACCAAACTTACCCAATACCCCTGATAGCAAATTCATTTTTGAAAATAATTCAGGGCGTTTACATCAATACCCTAATGGTACTGCTCGTATTACTGGAACCATTGTCAATCGTTCTGACGTCAATAAACGTTGGGTCGTTGATGTCTATTTTACCAATGGTATGAACTGGGCTAATTGGTCTGCATTAGGACGTAGTTATAAAGATGAAAGCGGATTGGTTGGACAACACTATTTAGACTGGACGTATTATATTATGGATGTCAACCAAGCCAATACCCTAACAGGTTTGGGAGATTATAGTGGTACTGTTCTCAACCTTACCCATAAACCTTCCAATTATACCTTTGGATTGCAAGTAGGAATTGCTGCTAACAGTAAAGATACAGACTATGGTTTCTCTTGTTGGTTTGATTATACCTCTAATGGTTCTCTAGTCGGACATGGCGACTTTAATGGTGATTTAAACTGTATTGATACGACCTTCTGTGATGGTACAGCTGTCGCAACAGTTAGTGGAGGTACAGCTCCTTATAGTTATAACTGGAGTAATGGTAGTTCTAGCGACAGCCTTCAAGGGCTTTGTCCTGATACACTTACACTTACCATTACGGATGCTAATGGATGTTCTGTTGATACTACTGTTGTGATTAATGCTACTGTTTGTTGTAGTGCTGCTGCAATAGCGACCAATACTACTTGTGCAGAAACTTGCGATGGAACAGTTAGTGTGACCAATACTGGTGGTTCTGCTCCTTATTCCTACCTTTGGAGTAATGGTGCTACTTCTGCTATGTTAAATAACTTATGTGCTGGTAGCTATAGCGTTACGGTTACCGATGCCAATGGTTGTATTTCAACAGCAACAGCTATTGTTACTAGTCCAGCTCCAATCCTTGTCTCTATAGATACATCAACGGATGAAACTTGTGCTGGAAACGATGGTACTGTAAATCTAAATGTATCTGGTGGAACAAGTCCTTATTCCGTTGATTTGGCCAATTTTACAACTTCAACTACTTATTCTAATGCATCAGGTGCATTTACTGGTTTAAATGCAGGACAGTACATTGTCAATGTAGAAGATGCCAATGGTTGTAGAGCTAATTGTGCGACAGCCTTTACTTTAGGAGGTTGTACGACTCCAGTCAGTCCTATACAACCACAATCAAAGGCTGCTAACTCGAATTTAATCGTTAGCCCAAATTCAACCTCATCATTGGTTCAGATAAAATATCAAACAACCAAAAAAGAAGTGAGTCTATCTATTCTAGATGTAAAAGGGAAAACCTTGCTGACAAAAGAAAATTTAGATGGAACTGGTAGTTTGGAAATATCGACCAAGAATTGGAGCAACAATACTTATTTGGTGCTTCTAAAAGGAGAAAATAATCAAGTAATTCAGATAGAACAATTTATGATTGCTAAATAAGTAGTTCGATTAATAATTTAAAATCAATAGGGCAAACTTCTATGAAGTTTGCCCTATTTTTATGTTAGGTAGCAGGCTATTTTTAAGAAAAGAATTATAAGGCTCTCAATTGTTGCTCTAATGCCTTTATTTGGGGAGTAAACGCTTTTCTGATGGTTGCAAACTCTTTTTTATTTAATTGCTTTACAATGGTAAATACAGCTGCTCTAAACAAAGGATTATCTTTGAAATAATCTTCATTAGATTTTGAGCGATCTGCATAGAATAGTGGCGAATTGGTTCGAACTTGTTCCATAACCTTGGTTTTGAAACTAAGATCATCATCAAATAAAGCATGAATAAAGGCTTGTTCCTTTGCCTCTAAGTCTCGTTTTAGTTGAACAATTTCATCTTTTAAGACCTTCTTTTGCTTCGCTGTATTTTTTGCGTTGATCGTTCTTGTCTTTTTAGCCTTTTTCTCCTGTTCTACATAATCTACAACGTCCTTTTTGCCTACTAAAAAATTGAAATAAGCTGCTAAATTTTCTATTTTTTCTCCCCGTTTAGCCTTTAACTCTTGTTGGTTTAAAATATATTGAATACGCTCTTTTAGATAGTCCAAACTATAGTTTTTGATATAACTCTTTAAACTCGTTTGGCTAACGCCCCAAGCCAATAAATGTTCTTCTATTCCTAATTGAAGTTGGGATTTAGTCTTAGGTTCTTTACTTTTTTCTGCAATCTCAATATTCTTATTGGTTCTAATTTCAAATAAAATAGCAATAACCTTTCGCCCTCTTTTAATTTCTGTAAAATTAAAACAAATGTCTGTATTTAGCTTCAAATCTTCTTGGGCTTTAAGAATAATTCGACTCTTAAAATGTCCGTATAGTTTATATTTGTCACTAACTCCTAATATGACCTTGAGCGTATCTATATCAAATTCTCGATATCCTATTTTCTCATATTGTTTTAATAATTCGTAAATTCTTATAGAATAAACACTTGATATTTTTAAAACATTTCGAATATCATAGGATAAAAAAGTTCGCTTTAATTGTAGCAAATATGGTTTTAAATCAGGGTGAAAAGACAGTTCGATATACCCTTCTTTTTTCTTTGGAATAGATGCTTGAGCAATTAAACCTGTCTTCAGAAATCGTTCCTCTCCATTTTCTGTGTAGGGAATAGTTACAACTTTTTTGAGTAGATTATCAGGAACTGCCTTTATTTTAGCATAGGCATCATTATCGTTTACTCCAAAAAAACTAACTAGATCTCTAATTTGAAGCTTGTATTTTTTAAAATCTTCATCCCCTGGTTGGATCAAACTAACTAATTTTGTAAATACACGAGTTTCCCATATCGAAAAATGATATCGAGCTTCTACAAGATTATTAGATTTGGTTACGAGCGCTTTAGGAGGCTGTTCGTTCATATTAATTCTGTATTATTATAAGAATTAGGCTTTTTAGGAACTACAAACATAAGGTTTTTTTTTAACTATCACAATTCTTTTTTATTGTGATAGTTTCCGCTTTTTGTGATAGTTAATCTATATCAATCCGTTTTTTGTGATAGTTAGTGAACTGCTTGCTTTTTAATAATAAAATATTTTTAAAATACTATATTATTCAATATGTTACTACCATTTCGGTACTTCTAACATCCGCTTTTTGTGATAGTTAATCTATATCAATCCGTTTTTTGTGATAATACAAGTACTTATCTGCCCCTTATATTCCTTTGAATAGCCTATATTACCTACACTTTAGCCGTTTTAGTTACTTTTACTTAATAAAAAGACTTTGATGTGTTTAAGTTGATCAACAAAAAGTTTTTTTTATGTCAAGAACTTTTTTTTTTTTATAAAATCCGTTTTTTGTGATACTGAGCCGTTTTCTGTGATAGTTAATCCGCTTTTTGTGATATTAAGCCCGTTTTCTGTGATAGTTAATCCGCTTTTTGTGATAATTAGTCCGCTTTTTGTGATATTAAAAACTATATTAACCTAATAATCAATAAGTTACAAGGGCTGAAAACATATAAAACAAGAATAAAAGAATAAAAACAACTAAAAAAGAAATGTTGTTTTTCTTTTTCTTTTAAATTAAGGTATTAAAACAAATACAGCAAGTCCGTTTTTTGTGATAGTTTGAAAATTATTAACTATCACAAAAAACGTAGAAAAGGAGAGATCAAGAATCAAAACAATCTAAATAAAATAGTCCTTTCTACCCCCACAGTAGAAAGGACCGATGTAAGAATCCCTAAAAAATGTATTTTAATACTTAGATGTTGCGACCATCATAAGTAAGCTCTATTCTATTGATTATTAGCATGATTTGAACTGTTTTTATTTTTTGATACTCAAACTTATGAAAATATGTCAATATAAACAAGTGTTATAGCATTAATAATTTAAGTTTATGTTAAATTTTTGACAATATATATGTAATTGATTGATTTCTAGAGATTTAATTGTTTTGGTGAAATTGCTCATTAGCTAAAAAAAAAATAATTCTAACAATTAAAGATAAAATAGGGTACCTTTGTTTTTTTCGTGTAATTTTGAGTATTCACAAAATCTGCAAAAACATAATATTACGATGAAAAATAGTTATACCCAAAAAGAACAGTATTATGGGGATTATTTAGGGTTAGACAAAGTACTTGATGCACAGTTTCCTGAAAGTGAGGCTAGAGGAGTTGATGCGCACGATGAAATGTTATTTATTATAATACATCAAGCTTATGAATTGTGGTTTAAACAAATTATGCATGAGCTAGATTCTATTATTAATATATTTCAATCTGAAACGATTAATGATAATTCGGCATCATTACAGATCGCAGTACATCGAACTAATCGTATTGTAGAAATATGGAAGTTGTTGGTTGCTCAAATTGATGTTTTGGAGACGATGACCCCAATGGATTTTTTAGACTTTAGAGACTTATTGGCTCCTGCTTCTGGATTTCAAAGTGTACAGTTTAGAAAACTAGAAACTAAATTGGGCTTGAAGATGCAAAATCGTCATGAAAAACGTTACTATGAACACCAATTAAGACCAGAACATGTTTCAGGAATTCAAGAGTTGGAAGGAGAAAGAAGTTTGATTCAATTGTTAGAACAGTGGTTGGAACGAATCCCAATTTGGGGAGCAGAGTATTGGACGGATTTTGAAACACCAAAAGATGCTGATCCTGAGGTGCATCCATTTTGGGCAAGTTATAGACATACTTTCGAATCTGGTTTGCTAAGTGCTGAATTAGCGGCGATTAGTATGGCAGATTTTGACAATTTACTTTTAGGCAAAGGAGAAAAAACAACCCGATTGAGTCCAGCTTCTTTACAAGCTGCATTATTTATTACCTTATATAGAGATTATCCACTAATGCAAATGCCCTATCAATTGTTAAGCAAGTGGCTTGAAATTGATGAATTGATGGCAAATTGGAGATATAGACACATGAGTATGGTTCGAAGAATGATTGGCATGCGTGTAGGGACAGGTGGTTCTTCAGGAGCTAATTATCTAAAAGGAGCGATGGAAAAACATCACATTTTTGGAGATGTTACAAGAATAACAACTTATTTAATTCCAAGAGCTAAATTACCTAAGTTGCCTTCTATACTCGAAGAAAAACTACGTTTTACTATATAAATAGTCTACTAAAAATCAACTTCTTTGTCCTAAACAAAGAAGTTGATTTCTTATTTTGAGCAACTAAAAAAAGGTAGATTTTGGCCAAAATAGGGAACATAGACCTGGTTTTTGACTATTGTATGCATGAAAATCAATCCTATTTTTAAACAACTTTATGTAATAAAAACTCACTCTCCCCATAAATAGATGCCCAGGAATTTTTGTTGAAAATCCCTAGACAAATTTTAAAATAGTAGTTATCGGCTAAATTGAACTTCTATTCTATTGTTAAGTATTCTTCCTTCTGGAGTTTGATTGTCACCTATAGGATGGATAGAGCCTAACCCTTTAGTTGTTATTTTATGGTGTTTGCATCCCTTGGAAATTAGATAATCCTTGATTGCATTCGCTCTATTTTGTGTTAATTCTACTTGATCTTTAGGAATTCCTTGATTGTCTGTATATCCTAGAATATCAGTTGTTAAATGGTCTTTTTTAATGATTTGAGCTAATCGATTTAATGCTGGATAAGAAGCAGGAGCCAACTCAAATTGGTTATTTTTAAAAAATAAGTTGTTAATAGACAAAGAAATGTGATTGTCAATCATTTCATCAATCTTGATTAATTGCAATTGGTCGTTGATGGTGGTTTTTTCTGACTTATTGCTGAGGTCGATATAATTTGACCTAGGAAAATAACCTTCTTTTTCAATAAAATAACCATATCGTTTGCCATTTGGCAAAGCAATGAAAAAATCTCCAGATGTGGCATTATTTTTTAAACGCCCCATTTCCTTTCCTGTCTCTATTTCTTCCCAAACAATTTCTGCATCAATAGGCTGGCCATCAAGCGCAATTATTTTTCCACTTACAACAGAAACAATTTCTGGTTGATAAATAGGAGGAAGCTCTACATAATATATATCGTCATCCCCATCGTGATTAGAAGTTGCGAAGTAAGCCGTTTTTCCATCCGTGCTAACTCGATATCCCCAGTCATTTTGGGTTGTGTTAATTGATTTTCCAAGATTAATAGGTGTACTCCAATTTTTCCAAGAATCATCTAACCTAGTTGTTTTATAGACATCTAAATGCCCCAAACCACCATGCCCATCCGAACTAAAATATAGTGTTTTCATATCTGGGTGCAAAAATGGAGTACGTTCAGCAAAGGGGGTATTAATGGCATCTCCCAAATTAATTGGCTCTTGCCATTCTCCTTTTTCATTTTTGAGAGAGACAAAAATGTCTCGATTTCCTGTATTTGATCCATGGAAGCCTTTGATGTCACCTTCCTGTTTTAAGTCCAAAACATCAGTTCGTTCAGATACATATAATAAAGCATTGCCATCGCTTGAAATCATTCCGTCAGCATCCCACGAAGAAGTATTTATCGTATTGGGAAGGGGAACAGGAGATGACCATCCTTTGGATGTACGAGTAGATATTCTCATATCGCCATTTCGGACATTTCCTTCAAAAATAATAATCTGTTGTTTATCAGGAGAAATTCCTAATAGACCTTCATTTTTGGTATCTGTATTTAACCCTTTGACAGGCGTAGCCATTTGCCATTCTTGATCTTTGAATGAAGAAACGTAAATGTTTTCATTTTGAAGCCCTGCTGCGGATTGCTCTAATCTGCAGAAAAATAGGGATTGATTATCGATAGAAATGAGTGGAACATATTCAGGAGCAGAAGAGTTAATTCCTCCTCCCATCGCCATTTTTCGTATGGCAATATCTTTGCTGCTTAATAAGGCTTGAAGTGTCTTAATTTTAGTGTTATTAGCACCAAAAAGTGGAGCAAATTCCTTAACTTTTTCCAAGGCAATAGACCATTGTTTATCATCTATTGCTTGTTCTATTAATCGTTGCAAAGCAATAAAAGCTCTTTCCTTGGGCGCCGCCGCTCGAATATACTGCTCATAGGCTTGTAGTTCATCCTTATTTAGTTTACCAACTAAATTAAGCATAGATCCCTGTTCGGCTAATTTTAAATCCTTTTCTTGTTTGTTGATGTCTTTATACTCAGGATGTTCCATCATAAATTGGTTGATGGTCTCTAACTCTCCATCACTAACATATACGTCATAATAAATATCTAAAACTTCATCATAATAAGAACTATTGGGAAAAAGTTGTAAAAATTTTCTGCAACCTCTAAATAAGCCTCTCTTTTTAAGCGCTGAATACATTGCCTTTTCCAACTCAATAACAAAGGGAGAACTAGGGCAGTGCTCTATAAAGTTTAATATTAAGAAAATATCTTCTTTCTTTTTGGCTTCTTCAAAAAGTGGTCTATCTCTTTTATTTTGAGCCTCTTGTGTAGCGGCTTGAATTGCTTTTTGAAAAGGATAATTAGGATATGATTTTTCAAACTCCATAACAGAACTGCTTCCGTGTTCCTGAAGGTAAAGCCGATAAAAACGCAGCCATATTTTGTCACTTTTTTCATAATGGGGATAGGCTCTTACAAAATAGTCGTAATCAGGAAGATTGGACCCCTTCATGATGATGTCAAACATATAGTCTTTAGCAAATTTATTAAAAGGGGTATGCGGAAATGCTTCTGTGTAATTTTGGTATTCTTTTAAGCTATTTTTTCTAATAATCTTAATTAGTGCATAAGCAGCTTTGGCATCTTTTACATAAATGTTGTCTCTATACTTTTCCTCGAAAGTAGGATAAAATTTCCATCCCTTTTCTGAAATATAGCTTTCTAATAGCTTTTTTTGAGCTTTGATTAATAGCGATGAATTGTATCGTGCACAAGAAATTTCGTAATTTTTGAAAAAGGTCTTGTAAGCAGCAAACGTATTTTCTTTGGTAGCTTTTTCAAATGCCAGTCGATCCCTAATTTTGATCATATTTTCAGTCTGTTGCTTTCCTGCTGTCGTATAAAATTCTAGAAAGCGTTTGCTGGCATCCAAGTTATTTGCTTTTTGAGTAATATTAAAGGCTTCAATAACAATATCACTTTGAAACTTACTCATGCTTATTTTACTCAATCCTTTGCCTTGAACCTTTTTACGATTGGATTTATTGAGTCCATCGTATTCTTTGATCGCTCTAGAAATATATTGATAAGCTTTTTCTATATCATAACCATTGTATCTTTTGTTGAAGTAAATTTTGGCCAATTCATGCAATGAAATAGGTTTACTTGTATATTTTTCTAAATCATTTTCAAAGGCTTCTATGGCAGCAACATAATCGCCCTTTGTGACCAATTTTTTGCCTTTGTTGATCTGAGATGGTGCAGAAGTACTTATAAAAGAAAGTAATATTATAAATACAGAATGTTTCATAGTTGTTTAATGATTTGTAAGGAGTCTTAGCTCTAAAATAGTTATATACTAAAAGGGGGGAATATGTTAATGTTTGTCTGAATAGATAAATAAAGAAGTATTGATACTCTAATGAATACTTTTAATTTGTAAGGTATTTTATGGGGTGTCGTAAGAGCCGTAAATACTCCCTTTAAGATAAAATTTTAAAATTATTTTCACTAAAAAACAGTCGCTAATTCAAGAAGCAATGGGAATTCCCATTTTTAAGATGGCATTTTTATACGGCTGCATAAAAGCAAGCGGTTTTATTTAGCCAAAATTGAGCAATCTATATTGATTCTTATGTATCTAATTATTGGGGGGAGGTTCAAAAGAACCAGAAGGCTCAGTAAAGCTAATAAAAACTACAAACACTTCATCGCCCTAGAGTGTTCTCTCCAATGGAGTTCACTACTGAGAGCGATCAGGCTGCGGTTAGGTTATTTTAGAAGTAGCCCCAAATAGCAATACCAATGAGTTCTTGCAGCAAGAACATTATTATCCCTTTGGTATGCCAATTCGTGGGGAGCGGAAGTTTGTGCAGCCACAGGTTGTGGGGTGAATGAATATCAATACAACAGTAAAGAACTCAACAAAAATTTTGGCTTAAATTGGAATAGCTATAGCCTCAAGTATTCATTTGAGGCTATTTTTTATATTTATAGATGCCAATAATAAAAAGATTACAAATTAGTAACCCTCATAACTAATTTGTAACTTTGAAACAAAATCGTTCAAAATGCCAACAAAATATGTCATCTATTACAGAGTCTCTACCAAAAAGCAAGGAGAGAGTGGTTTGGGCTTAAAAGCTCAACAGGCATATCTTTATCATTTTATAAAAAGGCAGGCAGTTGTTCAAGAATTTACGGAAGTACAAAGTGGGGGAGATTTTGAAACACGATTGGTTTTGCAGCAGGCTTTAGATTTGTGCTTAAAAGGAGGTTATACTTTAGCCATTGCCAAAATTGACCGTTTGAGCAGAAAGACGGAAGATGCGTTGCACATTTATAATTTGCTGGATGGTCGCCTTTTTAGTTGTGACATTCCCAATTTGGATAAATTTACCTTGACACTTTTTATGGCGATTGCAGATCGAGAGCGGGAGCTGATTTCTATTCGTACCAAACAAGCTTTGGATGCCAAGAGAGAAGAAGTAGGGGAGTGGCGCAATTCTACTTTTTCGGATGCTGCACGAAAAAAAGGGCAAGAACGAATCTTGCAAAAAGCTCGGATTAATCCCAATAATAGACGAGCAACAGAGTTGATTGTCTTGTACAAAGACAAAGGCTTCACGCTACAAGTTATAGCCGAAAAGCTCAATCAAAATGGCTTTAAAACCGCACAGGGAAAATTGTTTCATCGAACAACTGTGCAAAGACTTTGGAAACGGTATAAAAGAAAAGCTTAGGCGTTTTTATGAGGTCTCTTGTTAGCACAACTAAATAAGTTTGTAAAAACTGAAATCCCGAACCTTGTACTTATCAAGATTCGGGATAATTTCTACGTATAATCTTAGTCCATAACGTTCATTGGAGCTTGTTTTTGTGGTTTAGGTTGTGGTTTAAAGATGGCTTTATCTTGCCCTTCACCGTACAAAGAAGGAATTAAATAATGCCCTTTTTCATGGGGGCGTTTCTCAATTTCAACAGCACGTTGTTGAGGGTTTTGTTGCATATACAAGTCGTTACGTTCCGCATAAACTGCCCAAGAAACTTCTTTTCCTGCAATACCCCCACTCACCACAAATTGATTGTTCTCATTGACTTTTTCTTTGATATACAAAGGCATATATGCCCCAACAGGTGTTAATTGGTAACTTACATTTTTGTTGATGCTGTTAAAATAGTCGGGTAGTTCAACCGTTGCATTGCCATTGGCATCAAAAGTAGTTGTTCCCCTATAAACATTTAATACCTCGCTAGATTCTATACTAAAATGGCGAAGGTATTTATTTTCAGGATCTTTGGGGTGATCAATACGAAACGTTTTTGTTCCCGTAGCACCTAAGGTTCCATTCGAATAGACCCCATAAGCTCCATTTTGAGCACCTAAATATCGATCTTCTCCCAAAACACCATAAAAACCTTTTCCTCCTACGCCTACACCATTACCCAATGGAGCGACATTGTCAAAGTTTTCACCATAGACTCCAAAGCCAGTTGATTGCCCTGTTTGACCTACTGTTCCATTAAAACCAACGCCCAAAACGCCATGTCCACCAACCGTTCTCAGGTTACTACCATAAACAGCCGCTTCAGCATTTGAATTGGCAGCAGCTTGCCCTGCTACTCCCCATGCAGTGCCTGTTGTATTCCCTATAATACCTGCTACAGTATTCGAATTACTATTGGTGTTCGCCTGAATCGCAGAAAATGTATTGCTAGCATTATTGGTGCTACTAATTAAGCCTACTCCTGTATTGTTGTTCTCCACTCTTAAAGCGGTCGCATTAGCACTGGCAGTTGTTATCGATACTTCTCCAGCATCGGCTATTATACTTCTTCCAACTCCTGCTCCTCCATAATCATAGGCATTGTCTAGGGTTCCACCAGAAGGCAACGTCACACTATTGCCACCATTTCCACTAATACTTAAGGTTGAGCCGCTAAAAGAAAGCGTTTGTATCTCATTGTTAGCATTATCATCGTTTAGATTGATACTTCCTCCACCATTGGACAAAGAAATACTATTCCCTATTTTAGATAAGACTTGAGGAGTTGTATTCCCCGTAGGAAGTGTAATGGTATTGCCGTTACTAAGGCTTAGGTTAGAACCATTGATAGAGAGCGTCTGTAATTCGTTACTGGGATTATCATCGTTCAACAAAACAAAGCCCCCGCCACTAGATAAGGCAAGTGTATCGTTATTTCTGGAGAGAAATTGGATGCTGCCGCCAGTAGTTCCTGTCGGTAATGTAATGGTATTGCCTCCGCTAATACTCAAGTTAGGACCATTGATGGATAAACTTTGTAGTTCATTATTGGGATCGGCATCTGCATCATCTGTATTGTCTACCGTAGCAGCATGTAAGGCATAGGGAACAGAAACTAATGGAATGGTTCCCATATCTTGATAGGCTGAATTGCCCGTTTCATCCATTTCTAATTTTAGATAATGCGCATTGCTGCCCCAACTAATGGTATTAAAGGTTCCATTGGCTACTGTTCCTTGTCCTACTTTTAGGTTAAATAACCCAAATTGATTGGTGGTAGGAGCATGGGTTTCTACATATAAAATGGCTCCTGTTGGACTATTAGCAATGATAGATATTCGTATACTAATGGCTTGATTGATAATTGGTAACCCTGTGTTAGATCTTGCAATGGCTTGATATTGGAAGGCTTGAGGCGATTGTGCGTGGGTTGTTATAATAAAGCCTATGGAAAGCAAAAATAGAAGTAGGAATTGTTTCATGATTTATTGTATTTTTTGAATCTTAAATGTTTGAATGCTAGTCTTGTCTAATTTAGAGACACGCAATAAATAATGTGCAGCAGGTAGATTGTTGAGATCAATTCTTGTTGTATTATCCACTAAATCGTATTGAGCAATGCGTTGTCCTAAAATATCAAATAATTCGGCTTTTAAGTTAGAAGAAATGTCTTTTTGAATGGAAAGCTCTTGGAAGGTTGGGTTGGGAAAAACCTGAAGGGATATAGATGGTGTAAGTGCTTGATTGGTCGATAAAGAGTTAACAACAATTGGTTGCTGAAAACCTTGTGTTAGTATTGCTGTGCTACTATTTTCGGTGCTTACAATTGGTTCTCCTAGCGTCCAACTTAGGGTGGTTCCTCCTGAGTTTAGCCCAAAATCTCCTGCGGTGCCAATCACATATTGTTCTAGAGATTGACCGTAGGATTGAGTGGCTATTAAAGAGAAGGTTAGAAATAGAAGTGTTTTCATGCTGATAATGTTAGAAAAGATAAAATAATGAATCGTTACTCGATAGAATAGTATCAAAAAAGCTGCCATAGAGTGGAACTTAATAAGAGGGATCGTGGTTAATATTATTTAAAAATCCTCTAACTATTTTATAATTAGAGGATTTGGTATCCAGAAAAAGGAAGGATATATTTTCAATAAAATCTTTATTTTGCAGCAATACGTGCTTCTTTTTGCCGCTTAATTACATCCGCTAAAAGAGCAATTGCTTTGTGGTGTTTTTTTACATAAGGATTGGACATATCCCAAACATAACCTGCTAAAACAGAGCAAATTTGTTCCTTAAAATTAGAAACTTTTTGTCCAGCAAAAAAGATAGTTTGTAGATTGCCCGTATACCACTCTTGCACATAAGTTCTAAAGACATTGATACCGTGCTGCATATATTCAGCGTAATCTTTTTCCCAATCTACTGTCTCGCCTTGAAGTTGGCGGTGCACCAATTCAGCAGCAACAACTCCTGTTTCTGTTGCAAAGGTAACTCCTGAAGAAAAAATAGGGTCTAAAAATTCAGTGGAATTTCCAACCAAAACATAGCGTTCTCCATACATTTTTTTGACACCAACCGAATAGCCCTTGATAAGTTTGGGCGAAAAAACAAAGGTTAGATTTTGGGCATATCTATCTTTTAATAGGGGATGAGTATAGAGTAGTTCTTGAAATCTGTTTTCATCATAAGCTGCTCCTTTTTGCGCTAGAAATTCAGCTTTCCCAACAAAACCAATCGAAGTGATTCCTTCTTCTATAGGGATAATCCATGCCCAAGCTTCTTGAAGATCTACCACTTCTGTTAATACTTCAGAACCTTCTTTTCTTACAGGGTCTTTGATGTGTGCAAAAAAGGCATTACGACTCGGAAATGTAGAAGGGCTCCCCAAGTCCAATAGACGGGGCAAAACACGACCATAGCCACTAGCATCTACCACAAATTGAGCCTCTACTTGGTAAAGCGCTCCCGTTTGGGTTTTAATATCAACAAGTGCTTTTTTTTTGTCAAATTGCACCGCTTCTACTGCTTCTTGATAATTTAGTTCAACTCCTTGACGAACAATCTCATCTGCCAAGGTTTTGTCAAATTTAGCTCTAGGCATTTGCCAAGCATATTCCCAGCCACTAGTATATTGTTCAGAAAAATTAAAATCACAATACTCTTCGGCACTGCGCACAAAACAGGCTCCGTTTTTACGCTGAAAATTTTGCGCCTTAACCGCTTCTAATAAACCTGCTTTTTCAAGATTGTATAAGCAGCGAGGAAGTAGACTTTCGCCAATAACAAAGCGAGGAAATTGTTGCTTTTCTACGACCTTAACTTTGTGTCCATTCTGATTTAATATAGCTGCTGCAACACTACCTGCAGGACCTGCCCCAATTACCAATACATCCACGTTCTCTTTTCTCATCTTTGTTGTTATTTATGTTAATTGCTTTCAATGGGTTTGAACTTACACAAGTTACGAAAAAGCTTTTGTAGTCATGGGTTTTATTAATTGATTTATTGCTGAAAGTTAGAGAGAAGAATTAATAAATATTGAGTTTAAATAGTACTTAAAAAATCTTATCATTGCAGCATTAAAAACTAAAACATTGATCATGAGATTATTTTTATTAGTACTGCTTGGTTTATGCTTGGTGACAACCAATGGTTTTGCTGCTGTTGTTTATAATTCTACCACTGTAGTTGAGGTAGCTCCACCTGTAGAAAAGAAAGTGAAAAAACAGCGGAAGCGGAAACGGTTAAAAAAGAAAAAAAGGGGACCCCATCAAGTAAAAACAGATATAGGAGGTAAGATCTATATGATTATAGCACTTGTTTTTTTTAGTATGTTTTTAATCGCATTATTTTTCCTCTTGTTATTTTATCCTAGTTTATTTTTCGCTTTATTAATTGTCTCAATCATACTTTTGGTAATGGGAGTATTGGCTTTGCTTTTTAGTTTTTATTTCAATAATAGAAACAAAAACTGGGATGCAGATTATAAATAAAACTTTGGTGTAGAAACAAGCTTTAAACTAAAAAAGGGTTGAGGAAAATGTCCCCAACCCTTTTTTTAATTACTTCACTTTTACTTTAATCATAACATCTTCTTTTCCTTTTTTGTAGGCCTCCATGATGAATTCATCACTAGAAACTTCAAGGATTCTATCCACACTAAATTGATAAATTTTAAGACCATCTTTTACATCTTTTGTGTCAAAAATGGAAACTTTAGAAACCTTACCATTTCCATCAGGAACTTTATAAGCGGTAAAAAATCCTCCTAAACCATCCATGTGACGGGCTGGTCTTTCATCCAAACCTAAATCTAAGTTTTTGATGTTATCTAAAAACACAAAATAGTGATTGCCACCCATACTCATGTGTTTATAACTCAAAGAACCTTGTCCTCTACCACCAGTTTGACGCTTAGGGAGTTTTCTCATCCAAGCTAATTTTCCATCAGGGCTAATTTTGCTTACCAAAATATCGTTATAATGATAGGTATAACGAGCTCTACCTTTAGAATCATAGGTAACAACTACATAATATTGTTCCCCCATTAAAATAATGCTACCGTCTTTTTGGATAACTAATTTGTCCATGACAAGAGATGAAAATTCAGCTTTGCCTTTTTTCTCTTTCTTTTCATTTTTCTTTTGTGTACGACTGGTCGTGTATTGATTTAAAATCTCTACAGGAATTTCATGAAAAATTTTATCATTGATTCCACCCTCTTTATCTAATTTAAAAACAAATATACCATCGGCAGTAGCATAGTTATTTTTGTTGTAATAACCTGCACAAAGCATTTCTTTTTTATCACTTTCAAACAACCAAATCCCATTGATAAATTTGTCCTTTAATTGGATTTTTGTGATTTTTATTTTCTTTGTTTTAGGAGCAACTTTAAACAATTCGATATGATAATTAGGCGCTTTATCCTTTTTATCTTTCTTGGTGTTTTTATCAGAACCATCAGGTCTTACCTTTGCCAAAATATAAGCATTCCCTTCGGCATCTACACTATAATCGATGTTATCCATCTTTTTTTCTGTGTAAGGCATTTCTATATCACTTCCTGAAAGTTTTTCTAGATCGTTGTTAAAAACAAACATACCAATGATATCATGGTTAATTGCATCTCTCTTTTTTTCAGGTTTTCTACGGTACTGAACTAATAGCTTAGACTTGTCTTTGGAATACAAAAAATCAAACTTTGGAGTAGACTCTACTCTAAATGAGAAACCACCAAATCCCATAGAAAACATTGGAGCTCCCGTTAACTTTCCTTTTACCGCTACAATTCTTTTTTCTTTGGCTTTAAATTGACAATTTTCAAAATCAATTTCTCTTACAAAAAGTTGTTCGGTTGTATTTTTTTTGTCCCAAAGCGAATAATAACAATAAAGTTTATCTTTAAACCAAGATATATTCTCGATAACATATCCTTTGGGTAAATCACTAATTTTTTTGCGTTGAATTTCTTTCATCTTTACAGCATCAAAATGCTGCATGTAGATGTCTTTACCATCTTTCTTGATTGCCAAAGTTTGACCTTTTTTAGAGGCATAAGTTTTATACCGAGCATCAATTACACGGAAGGGTTCACTGACAGTGTAGTCAAATTTTCCTTGCCCAATACTTAAAGTAGGGAGAAGAAATAAAAGGAACAAATAATGTAAGTTTCTCATAATTAAAAATTAAAGAGTTTAGTTAAATATATGTATAAGAACAATAGCGCAAATTTAACAAATAATTGACCAATTCAATTAAGCACAGGCAACTAACGATGGTCAAAAAACAAAACAGGCTTGCGGCTCATCGCTGGAAAACGCAGTGCATTGATGGTTTCAAAATCCGAAAACTCTACCTTAGGAGCGACCCTTAGTTTGGCTCTAAAATGATCTTTGATTCGTTTCTGGAATCGAGGTGAAGCATCTTTAGAGCAGATTTTGATAATAATTTCATCCGTGCCAATTTCATTGGTGAATACCTCAATCACAAAGGCAACAATTTCTTCAAATTGATTCAATAGGTTGTATAACGCAGGAGGGTAAAGGGTAGTTCCCTTGTATTTTATCATCTGCCCTTTTCTACCAAGAACAGGTCCCAAACGCAGAGTTGTTCTACCGCAAGAACAAGCATCCTGATACCATTCACAAATGTCCCCTGTTCTGAAACGCAATAAGGGCATCGCTTCCATTTCTAAAGTACTGATGACGACTTCTCCTGGGACACCTTCAGGAACAGGCTGCCCCGCTTCATCCAAAATTTCAACAATGATTAACTCTGGATGATGATGCCCGCCTCTACTATATTCGCATTCGGTAAAAGCCGTACTCATCTCAGTAGAAGCATAGGTAGAATATAATTCTATATCCCACAAGTCGGTGATTTTTTGCCCTAGGGTATTGAGTGAGAAGTCGGAATTGCGCAAAGATTCTCCAATGCAAATGGCTTTTTTTATACTGCTGTTCTGATAGTCAATGCCATTCTTTTTGGCGTATTCTATCAACTTAAAGATAAAAGAAGGCACCGCAATTAAGGCGGTTGGAGAAACTCGCTTGATGGTATCCCATTGCAAAGCTGGTAAACCAGACCCTACTCGTACAATGCCTGCCCCTAACTTTCTAGCACCTAGAAAATAAGCCAAGCCTGCCATAAAACGGCGATCAATGGTAGTCGTTAACAACAATACATCATTGTCATCGATGCCCGCACTAGCAAAAGAAGTGGCTTCATTGTAGGCCAAGCGATCCAAATCTTTATCTGTTAGTGCAAAGGTTACAGGTTTTCCCATTGTGCCAGAAGTTGTCACATAGTCAATGATTTGACGTCGATCAACACAGATAAAGTCATCGTTGTATTGCTGCAAATCCTGTTTAGTTGTCATTGGCAACAGGGATAAATCATCCAGCGTTTGAATGGCGTCAGGGCTAATATTCTGTTCGTTAAAGATGCGTTGATAATAGGGAGAATGAGTAGCCAGATATTGAATCAATTGGCTCAATTTTTTATCTTGAAAAGCCTTTATTTCAGCCTTTGTTGCACGTTCTATTTGTGGGATTTTCATATGTCGTAAAAATTCAGGATTGGCGATAAGCTTATGAGTTGTTTTGTTCTTGAACTGCCATTTTACAAGCCTCTAAATTTTCTAGAATAAGCGTTCTTTCTGCTGCTGTTGCAACCTCTTTGCTTAAGGCAGTTGTATAAGCTGAAATTGCTTTTTGATAATTTTGTTTTGCCTTATAAAAATTTCCAGCTAACTCATAGGCATGGTAATAATCAGGGTTAAGTTCTATAATAAGTGCTGCCTTTTTCTCTTCTTCTGACGTACAGGAAGTACCATTTTGAGCCAGTAATGTTAATTCTTTTTTTAATTGTCTAAATTTTACATAGTTCTTAAAATCAGTGGATAAGGCAAAGGAGTCTTGGGCAATAAGCAAGGAGTCAACGCCAACAGAACGATTGGGAACCTTTTTCTGATTAAAGATACTATTCAAATCATAAGCCACAAATTCTCCTAGCTGATAAGGAGCCGTAGAGACCCACATGAGGCGTTGTTCTGGCATAAAAATAACCGAATGATGTCCCTGCAATTGGTTTAAGGCTTTTTCATTGCCCAATCCTATATCCACTCCTTGATGACCTTGTTTATCTCTAAGAATATGTGCTACCGCTTGATAATCCAAAGGCGTATGTTTTTGCATTAGGTTTTGAGTGCGAATTTGTCGATAATTAGAGGCGCTGGTCGCTATGTTATTGAGGTTGTCACTATCCGTTTGAAAAGCATTACTTTGATAATGATTCGAACAAATAATTTCATTGTCATCAGAATAATACAAAGCAATTTGGTTAACGGATTTTTCAATGATAGCCGTACGCCCATCCTCTGCGGAACCGATCATTAGCGACTCTGATACAAATGTCTCATATTGTTGAGCAATTTGATAGGCCTCCTCTATGTTTTTTGCATATTGTAAAATCTTTCGAGCCACAATAGATATAGGAGTTTTGGCCGAGGTAGGCAAGCCAGATTTTGCAGCATTTAAAGTCACCGTTAATCCTTTCTCATTCATTCCAGAAACGACCCCTAAGAAGCCCCCCCAAGTAACGGTTGCTAGTTGGTACCCTTCTTCTGGATTGATAAACAACACCATCTTGTCCTTGGCAAAATCATCTCCTACATAAAAATCAAAATTACGCCCTATAATCAAGCTACTATCTGCACTTTTTTCTTTCCAGCTAGAAAAAGAAGTACAGCCCACCACTGCATAATCTTTTAGCGCATGACCAATGTCGTGAGCAGCATGGTAATTTAAAATACGTTCATAATTAGAACCTATCGCATTAAACTCATTGCTACAAAAATGCGTCTCACCATAAATCTCTTGCTGATATTCTATAGGAATATATTCATCCAAATTTCGATTAAAAAAACCAACCATATAGCGCAACAAATACAAAAAAGCATCAGAAGGAATTAACGCTTTGATTTGTCGTACAAAATATACTTCTTGTTGGACAATAAGCTCTTGGGCTAAGTTGCCTAAAATTGCTCCCCTCTCAAAGGGTTTACCCTCTATATAGGCTTCCCAAAGACCATGTTCATTTTTTTGCAGCCAATTATTTTTTATACGGTAAAAATCGTTTCCATTTTTGCTGCGTTCTAAAGTCCAGGCACTAGTATCTGTTATTGGAGGGGGACTGATGCTCAACCACCATTCTAAAAACAGCACCAAAAGTACGGTGAAAATTAAAAGATTTCGAAGGCGTTTGCCCCATTTTTTTAATCGTGTCATAGAGTTTAAAATTATCCGTTTAGTGATCTGGTGTGCTAAGTGGCAGAAACAATATCTGTCAATAATTTTTTTCTATCGGTAAACTTTAAGCAGGCTAAGATGCCACTTACTGTCACTCCTAAAATGCCATGCACATTAACGTTTTGTCCCGTTAGGCTCAAATTGGGAATGCGTGTTTGGACGGCCAAGGCAGTACGCATAGGATCTTTGTAGTTGCGTTCAAAGCCATAAAGAGACCCCGTTGGGCAGCCAATATAATCTCTAAAAGACAAGGGAGTAGAAACGTAGGTGTTGGAGATGTTTCCTTTTAATTGAGGAAATTGTTTGTACAATTGTTCCAATAATGCTGCGGCTTTTTCTTGCTTAAATGCTTCATAATCTTCTCCTCTCGATTGTTCATTGGATACCGTATTAAAGGTGTTTCCCCACTGTTGAACCTCTTGATAATCCATGTAGCACATTGCTGCAAAGCTATCAGCATAAATAGAGTTTTTGGATACATTGGGGGTTAAGGCTAAGTAAGTAGAGGGCCAATTTTTTTGGTTGTAATCAATAGCATCCCACATCGCAGTTGTTTTATTGTGGTAATGATTTCTATTGATGTATTTTACCGTATTGGGTTTTAGGGTATAATGAGCAGAAAAGACAGAAGGAGTTGCTTTTATGTTATTAATTCGATTGAGGTAGGCCTTTCTTAGGTGACCGTTTTGTCCTCGAACAAAGCGACTTAATTGCGTTGGATGTGCGCTAGAAATTACTTCTTTGGTGGTAATTTCTTCTCCTGTAGTTAGTCGTACTGCTTTTATTTTAGCACCATCAAATACAAACTGATCGACTTCTTTTCTTTTAAAAATATCTCCTCCATTTGCTCTAATATTTTTGACTAATAAACGAGCAATTTGAGAACCTCCATCTACACAACGCCAAGCACTTTCTATATAGCTATTGAGTACCATAGCATGTAAATAAAAAGGTGTGGCGCTTCCCCTTCCTGCATAGAGTATATTGTTGCCTGCTAAAACAGCTTGTAGCGTTGGGTTAGAAGTGAGGCTAGCAATTTTATCCTTAGCATTAATCATAAGATGCTCAAAGTTGGTAGGATAGGCTTTGTCAACCTCTAAATGATATAGAGGAAACTGTTTGCAAATATCTTGAATGGCTTTGTTGTAATTCTTAATTGCTATTCGTTCAGTAGGAAATTGCTCCGAAAGGCTATCAATAAAACGTTCGTGTCCTTGTGCCATTTTATAGGCAGTGGGATTTCCTTCAAAGCTAATGACATCAAAAGCATCCATATCCATGCGTTGGAGCTTCAAATCATCCATGATCCCCAGATATTTAAAATATTGATTTAGGGATTGTCCTTCTGCAAGCCCGCCAATATAATGGACTCCAACATCAAAAATGCATCTGTCTCGCACAAAGGTTTGCAAACAGCCACCAAATTGCTTGTTCTTTTCCAATATGCAAACTTTATAGCCTTCTTTGCTTAGGATATAACCACAAATCAGACCACTTAGCCCACTACCAATTATCGTTATGTCGTATTTTTTTTCCAAAATTAGTAGGATTTAGAGATGTCCCTAGGAACACTGTGTTTCTTGATGATAAAAATAATATTAGAGGTTTTTTGTGTTAGATCCAATCGCTCAACGGTTAGATTATATTCACCTGCCACTTTCTCAATCTCTTTGCCAGACAAAAAGGTTAAATTTTCTGCTATGGTTTTATTAAAACCAAATATCTGAGTAGAGAACTTCTCTGTCCAGACAGTGCCTTCATGCCGCTCTTTTAAATCTGCATCTCCATCTCGTATAATCAGCATTCCGCCCTCATTGAGCTGATCTAGACATCTTCTAATGAGTTGGTGTTGTGCTGCTTTTGGGATGTAGTGGAGCATGTCACTAATTAAGAAGACATCACTAGCGGTTAATGGATATTGAGTTGCGTCTGCTGCTACAAAATTGATCTTGTCATTTTTTAAAAAAGCTTCATTGGCAACCAATATTTTCTCAGCATCATAATCGATGCCTGTTATAATTCGATCATTGGATAATAAATGCAACATATAGGGCATCATTCCATAGCCACAACCAATATCAGTTATCGTGGCTTTTTTGGGGAGCAAAGCATCAAAGGGGCGGTATTTATCTTCTAATCGGACTTTTATTCGAGTATACCACTCCAAAACAGGTCCTTTGTAGATATAGTTTTTGATCAATCGATCTTCAAAAAAATCAGCGGTTTCAGTAGCTTCTTTTATCTGCTGAAATTCTTGTTTAAAGTATTTGCTAATCGATTTTGTACGCTCAGAATAACTGTTTCCCCAAGATGAATCGGTAGGAGAAATTCGATCTAAAAATTTCATGGTAACCGTCGTGCCATGCACCAAAAAATCATTTTTTCGAATACAATCCCCTGTTCCATGAAAAACAATAGGAAGAATATCTAGATTCAATTGTTCTGCGATGTAAAAAGCCCCTTTTTTAAAACGACTTATTTTCCCCGTTTTAGAGCGAGTCCCTTCAGGGAAAACCATAATAGAATAGCCTTTATCGGTCAATTTTTGGAGCTGTTCAATGCTATTTTCTGCACCAGCATCAGAAGGGTAAAAATCAGCAAAACGAATTACTCTTCCAAAAATAGGCGAATTCCAAACCCAACTATTTGTCATAATAATAATCTTGGGATGTAACATCAAAATCATCATTATATCCAAGAAGGATTGGTGGTTGGCAATGATTAGTGCAGGTTGGTTAAGCTGTAATTTTTCTTTGTTGATATAAATTTTTCGAACGTTAAACATCAAGTGGATTAAAGAGGCTGAAAATAGTCGAATCACTCGATGTAACAGGTATTTTTTAAGCTCTTTTTGAAAGGGGCTAATGGTTAGCGTAAAAGTGAGCAGGGTTAGGATTAAACAACCCGATAAAAAATGTGTATAGGCGATAACCGTAGAAATAATATTCAACAGAGTATAAGGAGGCAATCCTTTTGCTTTGCGATTGAGTATTAATACGCCAAAAATTAAGGGTTGTATGGTGAATGTAATAACCAAAATAGATAAAATGCCTATAATGGATAAACTGGCAATGGAAAATAGGGCAGGGTGTTGCGCAAAAATCATTACGCCCATTCCACACATCGTGGTCAAAGCGGATAGAATAATGGAGGTTTTATAAGTAGGTAAAATGCGTTCGCCATACTTATATTCATGCAGCAAACCTTTGGTTACAAAAATGCTATAGTCTATTCCTAACCCAAAAATAAAGGTGCAGATAATAATATTAACAACATTGAATTTTAAACCAATTAATGCCATTAAACCTAAGGTCCATTCCCAACTTAACAATATCGGAAATATAGTCAAAAGGGCTAATTCTATCCGACCAAATGCAATTAACAAAATGATTAGAACAATGAGAAAAGACCAATTGACGAGTGTACTAAAATCTTTTTGTAGGGATTGCGCAAATTGATCGGCAATAAATTGTTTGTCAAAAATAGTAATGTCTTTATCTGCCTGAAATAATGGATAAACCGTGGCTTTTTGATCGTCTTCTAATTTTACAATAGAAATAAACGAATATTGCCCATTTTTGAACGTACTATATTCGCTAAGGAGTAATTCTTGAAGGGCACTGAAACGATCAATGGAAACGGGTTTAAATTCTTTTTCAAGGAGTGCCGAAAACTGGTTAAAGGTCGTTGCTTTAAACTTAAATTTATTGCCTTGTTCAACCAAGGTTTGTTTTAGCGCCGTTTTTCGTTCTGGTGTCCAAAAGTGATTCCATGCTGCTATTTTTTCCGCTTGAGCTTCTTGTGAAAGTAAAAACTTACTAACAGAAGTATAGTTTTGGATGCTTCCTTTTTCTTTTAGTTGTTGGAGTTGGCGACTGGCTTTTTCATTGCGTCTTAGTGCGGTCTCCATATCGGATGCAGTGCTAACAACGTAGGTGCTTTTTAGGGCTTCTCCTCCCATTTGTTGGAGGTTCTGATCGGCTGTTTTTAGGGCAGGAGGCATGAAGTTGATATTGTTCATATCATCTTCAAATTGAACCTTATTAAAAAAGAATAAAAAGAAGAAGGTAGCCAACGCAACGCCCCCTTTTATCCATTTATTTTTATGAATTGGATAAGCGGCTAATCGATCCAAGAAGGTATCTTTAGGAATGTTTGTTGTGTGGGTTGTTTTTGGTAAAAAATGAGGTAAAACAACCAAGGCAGAAACAGCAGAAGCTAAGACCGCAACGGCTGCAAAAATTCCTAAATCACGCATGGCTTCAGAGGACATATACAACAGGCATAAAAAGGCACTACTTGTTGTTAGGCTACTCATTATGGTAGGAGTAGAAATATCCTGAATGGTTTTTTTGACGGCTCCCTCTGACCTAAAATGCGCAAAAACGTGGAGTGAAAAATCAACGGTTATACCCAATAAAACAGCTCCTACGCCCAATGAAATAGCAGAAATACTGTCTTTGACCAATACCAAAGTTGCCAAACCCATTGCAGCTCCTAGCACAACAGGAATGAAAATTAAAATGGGGATGGATAAGCGTTTAAAAAATAGAGCAATAAATAAAATTAATGCGATTAGCGCTGCTCCAACCGTATAACTAATGTCTGTTTTAATTTGTTCGGCATTTGCTACAGATACGGCTATACTGCCAAAATATTCTGCCTCAAATTTATCTTCAAATTGAGCTTGGGTAGCGGCTATTTTTTTATCAATTTGTGCCAACAAAATAGCATTTTCTCCTGTCGCTCCTGCATTGGCTTTGGGGGTAACAAAAAACAACAAGTGCTTTTTGTCTTTGGTCATAATTCGGTTATTGTGCAAAATATAATTGCCGTCAATCTGGAAATCTTGCAAATTCCGAAGGGGCAAACTCGCTAAGCCTAAAGGGTCTTTTATCACATTTTTTTTCAAAACAAATCCCGCAGGAGAAAGCAGGGTTTTGTAGACAGATCTTAGCGATTTTTGAATGCCTGTAGAATCCAAACGATTGGCAAGTTCTTCGTAATCTTTGGGAGCTAAAAAAAGCGGCAAATGCTCGTAAAACAAATCGTATAATTGGGTAATCGCAGCATCTGAAAGGGTATAACGAATTTCTTGAATTTTATTGGAATCCAAGTGACCTAACGAAGCAACAAGGCTATCCGCAAAATCGATGAGTGCAGCTGGGCGATCAAAACTAGCGGTATCTGTAGGGGAAAGATGAAAGATAAGATTATCCGAAAATTTAGTGTTCTGATAAGCTTGATTGACTTTTTGGATATTAGCATCTAAGGGAATAACCTTGGCTATATCTTCGTTTAATTTAAGCTGACTAGCAATAAGCCATAAAGATGCAACTAGAAAACCACTAACTAAAATGGCTAAAAATAATTTTCGTTGCTGGAAGTAGTGGTATAAAAAAGTAAAAAATGAGGCCAT
>NZ_AP026867.1:5797500-5802500 GCF_026000115.1 Aureispira anguillae | reverse complement strand
ATTCCGTAAGTAGTGGCGAGCGAACGCGGAAAAGCCCAAACCATATTGAGCAATTGATATGGGGTAGAAGGACTACATAATCTACTTTAGTGTAAGGGGAATTGTCTGGGAAGGCAAACCGAAGAGGGTGAGAGTCCCGTATCCGTAAAAACTAAAGAGAGGTAGGATCCTGAGTAGCACGAAACCAGAGGAATTTTGTGTGAATTTGCCGGTACCATCCGGTAAGGCTAAATACTCCTGAGAGACCGATAGCGAACAAGTACCGTGAGGGAAAGGTGAAAAGAACTGCTAGGAGCAGAGTGAAAAGAACCTGAAACCATACGCTTACAAGCGGTCGGAGCGCAAGTGACGGCGTGCCTTTTGCATAATGAGCCTACGAGTTACACTTCACTAGCAAGGTTAAGGTATAGAGTACCGAATCCGAAGCGAAAGCGAGTCTGAATAGGGCGAAATAGTTAGTGGAGGTAGACGCGAAACCAGGTGATCTACCCATGAGCAGGTTGAAGTTGTGGTAACACACAATGGAGGACCGCACCAATATACGTTGAAAAGTGTTTGGATGACTTGTGGGTAGGGGTGAAAGGCCAATCAAACCTGGAGATAGCTCGTACTCCCCGAAATGCATTTAGGTGCAGCGTTGGAGTTAATTTGTATAGGAGGTAGAGCTACCGATAGGGCTAGGGGGAGTCAAATCCTACCAACCCCTGACGAACTCCGAATGCCTATACAGAGAACCAGCAGTGAGGCTATGGGTGCTAAGGTCCATAGCCAAGAGGGAAACAACCCAGACCACCAGCTAAGGTCCCCAAGTATATATTAAGTTGAAAGAACGAGGTGGAGTTGCTATGACAGCTAGGATGTTGGCTTGGAAGCAGCCATTCATTTAAAGAGTGCGTAACAGCTCACTAGTCGAGTGACTCTGCGCGGAAAATACTCGGGCATCAAATATATCACCGAAGCTGTGGATCAGCAATGATGGTAGGGGAGCATTCTAATAGCGGTGAAGATGTTTCGTGAGAAATGTTGGAGCGATTAGAAAAGAAAATGTAGGCATGAGTAACGATAAAATAGGTGAAAGTCCTATTCACCGAAAGACCAAGGATTCCAATTCTATGCAAGACAGAGTTGGGTTAGTCGGGACCTAAGGCAAAGCCGAGAGGCGGCGTCGATGGCGAACTGGTTAATATTCCAGTACTTGCTGTAATTGTGAAGCAGGGACGGAGCAGGCGGTTGGCTGCGAGCTGATGGAATAGCTCGTTAAAGAGAGGACGTAGGGCGTGTAGTGAAGTACGCACGCCACAGGAATCTCGATAGTACTAGAAACTCTATGGAGTGGATAGATAATGCCATTAGTCATACTTCCAAGAAAAGCTGCTAAACTATAGATTACAGGAACCCGTACCGTAAACCGACACAGGTGGTCGAGGAGAGTATCCTAAGGTGCACGAGAGAATCATGGCTAAGGAACTAGGCAAAATGGGCGCGTAACTTCGGGAGAAGCGTCGCCAGTGTAAGAACTGGCCGCAGTGAAGAGGCCCAGGCGACTGTTTAGCAAAAACACAGGACTCTGCGAAGCTGAAAGGCAAAGTATAGGGTCTGACACCTGCCCGGTGCCGGAAGGTTAAGGAAGGGGGTTAGCAGCAATGCGAAGCTCTTAACTGAAGCCCCGGTAAACGGCGGCCGTAACTATAACGGTCCTAAGGTAGCGAAATTCCTTGTCGGGTAAGTTCCGACCTGCACGAATGGTGTAACGATCTGGGCACTGTCTCAGCCATGAGCTCGGTGAAATTGAAGTATCGGTGAAGATGCCGATTACCCGCAACGGGACGAAAAGACCCCGTGAACCTTTACTATAGCTTAACGTTGTCTTTGAGTAGTTGATGTGTAGGATAGGTGGGAGACTATGAAGCTGGTACGCTAGTGCTGGTGGAGTCGTTGTTGAAATACCACCCTTCAATTGCTTAGAGACTAACCCTGCTGGGGACATCGTTAGGTGGGTAGTTTGACTGGGGTGGTCGCCTCCTAAAAAGTAACGGAGGCTCCCAAAGGTTCCCTCAGCACGGTTGGTAATCGTGCAAAGAGCGTATAAGTACAAGGGAGCTTGACTGAGAGACAAACAAGTCGAACAGGTAGGAAACTAGGGTTAAGTGATCCGGTGGTTCTGTATGGAAGGGCCATCGCTCAAAGGATAAAAGGTACTCCGGGGATAACAGGCTGATCTCCCCCAAGAGCTCACATCGACGGGGAGGTTTGGCACCTCGATGTCGGCTCGTCACATCCTGGGGCTGGAGAAGGTCCCAAGGGTTGGGCTGTTCGCCCATTAAAGTGGCACGCGAGCTGGGTTCAGAACGTCGCAAGACAGTTCGGTCTCTATCTGTTGTGGGCGTAGGAATATTGAGAAGATTTGACTCTAGTACGAGAGGACCGAGTTGAACGAACCTCTAGTGTATCTGTTGTACAGCCGTGTGCATTGCAGAGTAGCTATGTTCGGAATGGATAAGCGCTGAAAGCATCTAAGCGCGAAGCCAACTTCAAGATGAGTATTCCATGAAGGGACGTTAAAGATGATGACGTAGATAGGTTGCAGGTGGAAGCGTAGAGATATGTTAGGGAGCCGAGCAATACTAATGACCCGAAAGCTTTCTATTTTTTTAAAGAAATAGAAGAAAAAATAATAGATACAAGAAATTTATCTAAGAGCTGAAGTTTTTTCTCCAAAGTATGTTAATAAAGAAATAGCGTTCTGATAAAGAACGAGAAGAGTAGTCTGAAAAGACAAAGAATAGTAGGCGGCAATAGCGAAGGGGAGACACCTTTCACCATTCCGAACAAAGAAGTAAAGTCCTTCAGCGCCGATGGTACTGCCCTAGGGTGGGAGAGTAGGTCACCGCCTTCTTTTTTTTTTAATCTTCAAGTTGTTTAGTTAGAACATAAATGGTCAAAGTACCATAATAAATATAAAAGGAGTGATAGAATCTTAGGATTTTATCACTCCTTTTTTTTATTATTACTTGAGCAAAGTTTATTAAGAGAGAGAAATTGAGCATTTTTCTTGATCTCCAGAATAAAAAATAATTATTTTTTAAATTATTGCTCTATTTATAGCTTACTACTGTGACCACTACTGGTTAGTAGTCGTTTTCTTGTTGGTAAAAGCAAAATGAATAAAACAATTTTTGAAAAATAGCCTTAAACAGCCTTTAGATAAATTTTTTAGGAGAGAAATTTACATCTTGAAAAAGAAAAGATTACTTCTATTGGCTCTATTTCTAGTTAGGAGCTTTAAGGAATAAAATAAATGTATTGCTCTTCGCATATTAGATGCTGTTTTTGCAATAAAATATTTGACACATAAGTTTCTTACAATTATTTTCGGAGTATAGAATAACTTATTTTTAGTATTTTGAGATGACTCTATGACTAATTAGGAACAAAGTATGCTGCAGAAAGCTGTTATTTTTCTATAGGATGACGATAGGGAACCGCATAAATTTGGTATAAGGTATCAAATAGCATGGAAGTTGTTGGTTTTCTTTATTTTAATAGATTCTCAATTTATTAAATAAAGCTCATGTCTGAGCGTAGCGAGTTTTTGAAAGAAAAGAAACTCTGTCCAAGAAGTCATCTAATCCTAACGTTTTTGGTTTGGCTCATTTATTTAAATAAATTCATTGGGTACCAGGAAGTATAGGAGCGAAGCTAATGCAAAAGAACAACAGGTGTTGATTACTCCACTTTTTGCTGCTTTCCCTAAAAAAAGAGGGCTAGATTAAAACTTTTTAATATTGATATTAGGGAAAAGAGATGATTTAATCATTGTTGTTTGTTGATAATTAGTGTTTTATACCTTAGTGAAATTACTAAAATATATTTTTGTTTTATCACTAAATCTCCCTAGTTCTAATAATCTCCAAAATACTTGAAATTGTATTCGAAAATTTGAACGTATAATTTTTTTGAGATAAGGTCTTGCTTTTAGTAAAACACCTGGCAATAATTATGTTTGTATCTAAACATCTATTTGTAGAGTGATAAGGTGGTAAAAGAATCAAATGGAGTTTAGTTAGTGTGTTATTATCGATTTTAGATCATTACTAGACATTTTACACAAGTTCTATTAAGTAATTTATATCAAAATGGAAGAATTAGGATGGGCTGTATCCTGTAAATTGAGAAATGAACATAATTTTTCTATCAGCTTTCTCGGTATTCAAAATAAAAAACAACCTTAATACCTAGTGCTTCAAGCCAGTTGGGTTGATGATTTTTTTCCTAGAAAAATTATAATGAGTAGATAACAAAGCAAATAGTCATCACCATTGAATTTGTTGAGGAGAGTTTTTTGGGGAGGAGTGGAAATTAATCAATGCGAAAAAATGATACGCCAAGACAAAATCTAGTTAATGCTTGTTTATCTTTGATTTTTTCTAACAGTACTTTCAATATATTAAAATGTAAAAATGCTATTTTTTCCTGCAAAAAATTGGAACGATTACTTAACAGCTAATAATTTTTCTAATTTTTGTTTAGAGTTAATCCCTAACTTAGGACTACTTTTATATTATTGAGCTAGTAAGCAAAATTAATAATTGAAATTTTTGGATGAAATTTGAAGCGAAGAGAATTAGTAATGAAAGAAAATGGAATGTTATTACAGAGCAAATAAAAAAATAGCAATAAAATTTTCAGAATTTTGAGCATTAAAAACCGATGCATGTAATTTTTTTGAAGAATAAATTGGAGAAGAAAGCAAATAAAATGGAAGCTTGTGTATTTCTTTTAACAGCTTTTCTATAGAAACAAATAATTGGAGAATAAATTATAGCTACTTATTAACGATTAAAATAGTCACTTCTTTTTATTTATCAAAAATAAGAGCTAAAAAATAAAAAACATATCTATTTGCTTTTCAATCTATTCTAGAATTTAGATTTGTTTTTTCTTTAAAAAATACTAAAAAAAAATACTGAAAACTTGCGAAAACCAAAAAGCCGTCTTAA